>NZ_JAMPKJ010000053.1 GCF_039962115.1 Funiculus sociatus GB2-C1
CCTGACTTAGCCAAAGCCATAGAGGAAGCATTTAATAAGCTCTCCTTGAAGGACATCCAAAATTGGTTTACACACTGCTGTTACTGTACCTCAGCAGACTAGGAAACGCTATATAACAATCTGACAGATCAGACAGCCTATCTCTCTCGTGATGCCTGTGCTACAAACAAAAAATATTTCCTAATGCAAAGATTGCTATATGAGTGCTGGGTGACGTTCTTAAACTTAGCCTACTATAGCAATCAAGATAAGGGTTGTGAGCCAGCCCTTCAGATACCCGACTTCTTGAAGAAGTCGGGTATCTTGCCTTCACGAATCATTTAATTTTGTTATGCCAGGGGCTGATAACTTGCAACCACTCGCCCACAAGAACGCAACTGTTCATAATAAGACTGACTAATGGAATCACCCTGTGGTGAGAGGCAATCAATTCCAATTCCGTTGCGTCCCTGCTCTTTACCGGAACTATGAATATAACGCCCATCTCCTAGATACAAACCTACATGGGTTGTTCTATCATTAACGCCAAAAAAAATTAAATCGCCTGGTTGTAGAGACGCGAAATTTTGCGTCTCTACAAAAGCCTCTTGCTGATAGGAATCTCTGGGCAACCAAATCCCTACCGAGGCAAAAGCTGCCTGCATCAGCCCAGAACAGTCATAGTTAGGGCCGAGTGTACCACCCCACAGGTAATAATTAGGCTGTTGCATTGCTGCTAGGGTAAAGGCAATTACCTTGTGTAAGCGGTTTTGGATTTCTGCCCTGGAGAGTGCGATCGCTTGATAAGGCGTTTTCGCCTGCTCAATTTTGCTCTTGTCTTCAATCGCTAACCAGGCTGTATAGTCATCCTCGCACAGGCACACCTGCAAAGCTGTATCGTACATCGACGAAACCCGCAAGTGACGCCCAGATGCTGCCTGAGTTGCCAAACGAGTACAGTTGGGGGAATCATAGAGATTCAGATTAACTTGGCAACGATACTCACACAATTGGTCAATGGTCATTAGTCAGTGCGACCTCTCTTGGTGGTAAAAACTAATCAACAACTGACATTTAACATCTGATCAAATGACATTTTTTCAAAAAAACGAACAACTAGAAAAACTGGGTGATCGCATCTTAGAAACCGCCTGGGCAGAATTTCCCAGTTTAGCGCGCAACCAAATCGCCCTTACCTGGATAGTTTACGATCCCCCTGTGCCAGTAAATACTGGTGGTGCGCTCAGTGCAGCGGAATTTTGGAAATACCCAGTCCGAGGCTTTAGCTATCGCGGTGTCGAGCGAATTTACCCAGCCAGCGTCGTGAAACTGTTCTATCTCGTCGCCGTACAAGAATGGCTGGAAACAGGCATGATCCAAACCTCAACCGAGTTAGAACGAGCCATCCGCGACATGATAATTGATTCCAGCAACGATGCGACCAGTTTAGTTCTGGATGTCTTGACTGGGACAACTAGCGGGCCAGAGTTACCGCCTGGGCCATTTGAAACCTGGAAGCAGCAGCGTAACATTGTCAATCGCTACTTTCAATCCCTCGGTTGGACAGAGATGGAAACCATCAATGTCAATCAAAAAACGTGGGGTGATGGTCCGTATGGGCGAGAACGGGTATTTGTGGGGGAGATGATGGAGAATCGCAATATGGTGACGACGAATGCCACAGCGAGGCTGCTGCACAGCATTGTCGGTGGTGTGGCGGTTGAGAGTGCGCGATCGCAAGCAATGATGAGCCTGATGAAACGCAGTCTCAAACTAGAAGACGATGAAACCTCCAACGAAGAAAATCAGGTTCGCGGTTTCTTAGGTGCCGGACTTCCCCAAAAAGCCCAATTGTGGTCTAAAGCTGGTTGGACTTCAAGTGTGCGTCACGATGCTGCCTACATTGAGATACCAGGCTTGCAACCTTTTCTGCTAGTTGCCTTTACCGAAGGCAAAACTAACAGCCAAAACAAAGCGATTTTGCCTTTTCTCTCCCAGCAATTCGTCGCCGCAATGGGCAGTCTTTCTCCCAACGGTGAAGCCTAAACCCTAAATTATTCTCCCCAATCCCCAATCCCCAATCCCCAATTCCAAATTCCAAATCCCCAAATCCCAATCCCCAGCCAAGTTTATTCCCTGGTAGGTAGCGAAAATTTGGAAAATTTTCTAAATTAACGTCATGGAATTATAATTTCCGTGATAATAGGCTGTAAAGTTGGGCTTTGGTAAGTTTTTTAGTAAATTTTGGAGGAGTGTCCGTGAATACTAATTTTTTCAAGCACGTTTCTTTCCTATTGGGTCTGACAGCTCTATGTGTCGTAGGTGGTGGGTTGTCAGCGCAAGCTGAGACACCCGATGCCATCACTGACATGGAGACTGCTGTCACCGTGGATTCAGAACCTGTAGCGGTGGAAGCAGCGACAGACGCAGCGGAGATTCCCCTAACAGAAAGCAACCCAGCCGTTGCAGCTTTAGGTGTCCAAATCGCTACCGAATCAACTGCTTCAGTCTTGCCACAAGACAGCAGCAGCCAAGAGAAAGTTATCAATGAGAATGCAGATGCAACTGCTCTGCCTTCGATGCGCGATCGCTCGGCGGCAAATGGAACCGGAACAGCTGCCGATCTGGTGGCAAATAAACCATTTCCAGGCGCAAGCACCTCTGCCGCTGCTCTAACAGAGCAGCCTCAACAGACAAGTTCAGAAACGCGATCGCAAAACAAAGTTGCCCAAACAGACATCGAACTTGGTCGCGCTACCCGTTCCGGTCGTAGTTACATCGGAGCTGGAGTTAATATCGGTTTTGGCGGTGATACCGCATTGGGTGATGGCAGCTTCGCGATAATTAGCAAAATTGGTCTTAGCAACACTCTGTCAGTACGTCCCTCGGTGTTAATCGGTGACGATGCTACCTTTTTGATTCCCGTCACTTACGACTTTAACATCCGGCAAACAGACCCATTTGAAACTCTCAGATTCGCCCCTTACGTTGGTGGCGGCGTGACCATTTCTACAGGTGATGACAGCACTATTGGTTTCCTGGCTACTGGTGGTGTCGATGTTCCCTTGTCACGCGAATTTACAGCAACAGCGGCTTTAAATGTTGGTTTTCAAGACGATGAAATACCAGTAGGCCTAATGGTTGGTGTTGGTTACACCTTCTCCGGCTTCTAAAAAAAATAAAAGGTAAAAGGCAAAAAAAAGAATTTCTTAATTTTGTCTTTTACCTTTTTCCTCCTTCTATTGAGGGCTAACTTTACCCGTTACATCTACTTTGCCATCCGGTTCTACCTTCCAGACATCGTAATTACCAACTACATCGCCGTTGGCATCGATATCCACGTTGCTGCTGGCTCCCTGGTAGTTAATATCTTCTCCCTTCCGCACTAACTCCATAGCTTTGCAGACATCAGTTACTTCTGTGCCTGGGGCGTTAGCAACATCACGAATCTTGCTTTTAATGCCTTCGCCAGTGTTCGACTTAGCGGCTTCTGCGGCGAGTACCATCAAAGCTGCGGCATCCCAACCGTGAGGAACATAGGCACTCAGTTCCTTTCCGGTCTTGTCTTTCCATAACTTGGTGAACTCAGCTAAAGCTGGGCCATTGGCACCAGGAACTGTCCCAATTGCTCCATCCAAAATAAACTTACCGTCACTGCTTTTACCCACTTGTTCGGGAAAGTCTTCGGAATAGACACCATCGGTGAGCATCACCGTCACGTCTTTACTTAAACCTTGCTCGTAGGCAGACTTCAAGAACAAACTACCAGTTTCGGCGTAGAGAACAGCTGCCACAGCGTCAGGCTTGTCATTAAAAGCTGCTGCGGCTTCACTTTCAAATGTGGCGGCTTTCGGGTCGTAGCGAGTCGGCTTACCTTCGTTGACAACCGTTCCACCAAGTTTTTTGAAGGCTTGCACAAATTCTTTCTCAAAGCCAACACCATAATCGTTGTTGATGACTACAGTGGCAACGCGCTTAAAGCCTCTCTCGCTGGCTAATTTTGCCAACGCTTGCGCTTGATAGGTATCGGGGGGAGCAGTCCGCGCCCAAAAGCCGTTATATTCTCCTGTTTTAGCTCGTTCTGTAAATACAGGACTGGTGCTGCCTGGAGAAATAAACATTACTTTGTTGCGTACAGCTATAGGCAGGGCGGCAGTAGAGACGCTGCTGGCAAAGGAACCAACGACACCAGCCACTCTGTCTACTTGCGCCAGTTTGGTCATTGCTGCTGCGCCAGCATTAGGATCGGTTTGGTCATCTTCAGGAATAAATGTCACTGGTTCACCGTTGACACCGCCGCACTGGTTTACAGTGTCTACTAACAAGCGGACGGCATCCGGTAAGGGTTGTCCAACTGAGGATAGATCGCCTGTTGTCGGCAGCAGCGATCCTATTTTGAGTCCTTTGGCGTTGGTGGCTGGGGCTGAAGCAGTTGTTGTCTCGGTGGGGCTACTCGTTTGTGGGTTACTGCTGCTTTGGGTAGTATTCTCACAAGCCGCGGTCAATAAACCTGTAGCTAATGTGGTAATGAACAAAGCGATCGCCCGACCACGCTTGATCCGTGAAGCTGTTGCTGATTTATCCATTTGTTTGCTCAACTCTTCCACAGTCCGCAAGGGAAATAAAATATTTTATTTATCTTAAGTTACTCACTATATCCGCAATATACCCGCAACGCTGCAATCCTTGAACATCGCCAGGAGCTGACAGGGGTTATATATTCAAAAACGGAGAGGGAGGGATTCGAACCCTCGGTACGGAGTTACCAACCGTACAACAGATTAGCAATCTGTCGCTTTCGACCACTCAGCCACCTCTCCAGGGTGACAATTATATATAGTAGCAGGTTTTGATAAATTGCAAACCGTTCGCCTCAAGCTTTTTTTGCTTTTTTAAAGAAATAAACTAAAATTAGGTATTAAGGGCAGTACCAATATGGGCTTGACGATTCAAATAATACAGTTCTAGCAAGGAAATGGTCATTTACTCAGCCCGAGAAACAAAAGCATTGAGTGTGATCGCGTTAGCGCATACGCTTCGCGATCGCACTCAAGGATCTATCCCATTTGATATAAATTTTTTATTCCTTTGGGAAGGTGCCAAAATACTCAAATGTACCCATCTCTACTTCCCAAGTGGGAAGTAACTAGGCTGGCAGATTCCCCCCAGTAGTTGATGTTGAACATCAGGTTAAGGTTATATCCTAAGAATCAATAGCTCATAAAGATTCTTTAAGATTCGGTGAGCTGAAGTAAGATAACAGTAAAATATCAAGCTCAAAATTTCAGTGGGCTAAAGAGGCAACTGAGTAAGATATCAACCTACGCCCTAAACATCGTTGAGTTTCAACACCAACAAAACATATGCTATCTACGATAAAACAACACATTGCTCTCATCTCAGTCCACGGAGATCCAGCAATTGAAATTGGCAAGGAAGAAGCAGGCGGGCAAAACGTTTATGTAAGGCAGGTGGGTGAGGCACTAGCTAAACAAGGGTGGCAGGTAGATATGTTTACCCGCAAAGTGAGTCCAGAGCAACCCACAATTGTTGAACATAGTGCCAATTGCCGAACGATTCGCTTAAGCGCAGGCCCTGAACAATTTGTGCCGAGAGACAATCTGTTCGAGTATTTGCCAACGTTTGTTGAACAACTGCTAAAATTTCAGCAGCAAGAAGGTATTGAATATTCTGTAGTACACACTAATTATTGGCTCTCGTCTTGGGTAGGAATGGAGCTAAAGAAAATCCTACCGATCCAGTTAGTTCATACATACCACTCCTTGGGAGCAGTCAAGTATAAGTCGGTTTCAACCATTCCTCTAATTGCCACTACCCGATTAGAAGTAGAGAAGAAGGTATTAGAGAAAGCAGATCGAATTGTAGCAACAAGCCCGCAGGAAAAAGAACATATGCGATCGCTTGTTTCCACAAAAGGCAGCATTGACATCATTCCCTGTGGCACCGATATCCGCAAGTTTGGTTCAGTTAGCCGCGAAGCAGCAAGAGAGAAACTAGGAATCGACCCGAACGCTAAAGTCGTGTTTTATGTGGGTCGATTTGATCGTCGTAAAGGGATTGAAACCGTGGTTCGGGCCGTTGCCAAGTCCCAGATGCGCGATCAAAACGTGAAGCTAGTTATCGGTGGCGGATCTCGTCCAGGTCAAAGTGATGGCATTGAACGCGATCGCATCGAAAAAATTGTCGGCGAAGTGGGATTGCGAGACATCACCACCTTCCCCGGACGGCTGGGCGACGATACCCTCCCCAGTTACTATGCTGCTGCCGATGTCTGCGTTGTCCCCAGTCACTATGAACCCTTCGGTTTAGTAGCAATTGAAGCGATGGCTTCCGAAACACCCGTAGTCGCCAGCGATGTCGGTGGACTCCAGTACACCGTCGTACCCGAAGAAACTGGGTTACTGGCTCCTCCCAAGGATGATGCAGCTTTTGCCGTCGCCATTGACCGCATTCTGGCAAATCCAGAATGGGCTAAAGAACTGGGTAAGAAAGCTAGAGTCCGGGTAGAGAAGCACTTCAGCTGGGATGGCGTGGCATCGCAACTGGGTGAACTCTACACTCATTTATTGGAAGAACCAGCAAAAGAGCTGAGTTCAGTTAGTGCCTAAAATTAGCTCTGGCGAACCTGTTTCTCGCTACGGTAGGTACACTGATCTACCGTAACGAGGATAAAACAGCCTCTAAAAAACCCTACAAACCTCCTCGCTGTACTCAGCCTTGGAGGTTTTTTTCACATTCAGCTTTTTAGCTGAGAAAATTTAAGCCTATTTGCGTAGTTGTATAACTTGGGTCTATGTACAAAATAGTAGTCATAATAAATGATCTACCATAACCTTAAATAAGCGTTTATAACCCAAGTGTGAAAAGGCTTTTTCAAAGAATATTGGATTTTATTGATGAATGTATTCAAGCTCTTTACATTCATTTTTCCAGAACAAGGCATCGCCAGTCAATTCCTAAAAGGCGCGAACCAAACCTTACAAATGATGCCATCCCGGAGCCAACCCCGCCCATCAAAGCAGTCAGTAAAAGCCCTCCAGTGCCTCTCAACGAGGAAGAAAGGCTAAAAGAGCTGAATCAGTACAAAATTATCGATACTCCCCCGGAAGAGGCATTCGACGATCTAACAGCTTTGGCAGCCCAGATTTGTGGCACTCCTATTGCCTTAATCAGCTTGGTGGATGCTCATAGACAGTGGTTTAAGTCAAAAATCGGCGTGGAAGCAACCGAAACCCCCAGAGAGATTGCTTTCTGCGCCCATGCTATATCCAAACCGGATGAAATGCTGGTTGTGCCAGATGCCTTAGAAGATGAGCGATTTGCCAATAATCCGTTGGTGACACATGGCCCCGATATCCGGTTCTATGCCGGAACACCTCTAGTAACAGCCAATGGCTTTGGAATCGGTACTCTGTGCGTGCTTGACCGGGTTCCTCGCAATCTAACGCCAGCACAACTGGATGCGCTGCAAAGATTGGGTCGTCAAGCGATCGCGCAGCTGGATCTACGGATTAATGTAACTAAGTTAGAACGTACCATCACTAAGAGTCAGCGAGTAGAAGAGGCACTGCGCCAGACTAATAAGCGTCTGTTGCAAACTTTAAAAACATTACGGCAAACTCAAGCTCAACTGATTCAGAGTGAAAAAATGTCAAGCTTAGGTCAACTGGTTGCTGGTGTGGCCCATGAGATTAACAATCCCGTCACCTTCATCCACGGCAATCTGCCCTATGTTAATGACTACGTTAGCGATCTCCTCGATTTGTTATCTCTCTACCAACAGCGGTATCCCGATCCCGATTTAGATATCCAAGAAAAAGCAGAAGCGATTGACTTGGACTTTATCACGCAAGATTTGCCTAAAACCCTGTCTTCTATGAAAGTGGGTACCGACCGTATTCATCAAATCGTTAAGTCGCTACGCAGCTTCTCCCGGTTGGATGAGGCAAAAAAGAAACGTGTTGACATCCATGAAGGTATCAACAGTACGCTATTAATCTTACAGCATCGGCTCAAAGCCACAGGGGTTAATCCCGGCATTGTAGTAATCAAAGAGTACGGCATCCTTCCACCCGTTGAATGCTACCCTGGCCCCCTGAACCAGGTGTTTATGAATATTTTGAGCAATGCTATTGATGCGCTGGTGGAGATGGAAACTGAGGAATGGGAACTCTTGACTGGGAAACAGAAGGACGCAATTTCCTCTTCCCAATTCCCAATCCCCAATCCCCAGTCAAAAACCCCTACAATTCGCATTCGCACCGAGGCAGTAGAAAATTCTGTTTTAATCAGCATTGCTGATAATGGTTCTGGGATATCGGAAGCGATCCGAGAACAGATATTCGATCCGTTTTTTACCACAAAACCTGTAGGCAAGGGGACGGGAATAGGATTATCAATTAGCTATCAAATTGTGGTCGAGAAGCATAAAGGAGTCTTGAAGTGTCTGTCTGAACTAGGGAAAGGGACAGAATTTTTGATTGAGATTCCGATTCAGGGAAGCAAGGAAGCAGATAGCGATCGCTCTTAGCTTATACTACTGGCGAGTCAGTCCGCAGTGCTTCTTTAACCAGTTGTTGCACTTCCGAACGCACATGATCGTAAGCTTCCGTACTACACCAAGGACGTAGATATAAAACTGTCCCTGTTGCTGAGATTGAGGAAACGTGACAAGTCGGTTTTGGTTCATCCAAGATTAAGGGATGAGGTTGAACTAGGGATAAAAGTAGAGTTATCGTGGGTTCAATCGGGCGCTCACCTATATCAATTTCCAAATCCACTCGTCGCTTACCCAGTGCTGAGGTATTTTTGAGATTTCCACTAAATAATTGACCATTCGGCACCGTAATCACCACGTTATCTCGCGTTATTAGCGTAGTAGAGAAAGTCCCAATAGCATCTACCACACCAGCAACCCCTGCACCTTCAATAAAATCTCCTACCTCAAACGGGCGCGTACTAATTAGCATCACACCCGCAGCAAAGTGGGATAGGGTATTCTGCAATGCCAAACCCACTGCTAAACCAGCAGCCCCCAGCACCGCAACGACGCTGGTTGTCTGAATTCCCAACTTATTGAGAACTGCCACAATTCCGACCACCAGCGTAAAAATCTCCGCTACCTGAACCAGAAACTTGCGTAGAGTTGGTTCTGTGCGACTGAGTGTTTTACGGGTAAGACCACCTATCCAACCTACGGCTAATCGTGTGAGCAGCAGAATCCCAGCCGCCCAGAGAAGGTTCTGTAAAATCTTAAAGTACGTTTGATTAACCAGGTAGTTCCATAACTGCGATGCAGTCTCAACAGAAAAATTATCCATTCTCAATCGTTTTTATACTTCCAATCAATATATCTTTTTTTATCTACCCCACAATCAGCGCAGCGGTAATGTGCGATCGCAGTCCTAAATGATTTGTGAAGGTGAGATACCCGACTTCCTAGAGAAGTCGGGTATCTGAAGGGCTAGTAATCTGAAAACTCAAATAGGATTGCTATAAAAAGATTGGGATTTGTTATTGAAGGATACGCCAAGGAATATTTATTCAGGGTGAATGGCAATATCGCACTTTAACAAGTTTAAGGAATAAAAATTGGCAAGTAAAATAATTCTATCCCCGATAGCCTGCGATCGCTGAATACAGTTTGCCCAACCCATTTGCTTTGCCCAAACCCAAAGGGGCTTTGAGAATACCCCCTTTTTTAAGACTAGGGGGCAATAGTGGTAAAAGAATAAAGCGAAGCGCCTCAAAGATGCTTCGCCTAAAATGACATTTTTGAGCGCAACTTAGATTAGTTGAAGCATTCAGGAGTCATGAAGTCTCCGCGAACCCAGCCACGAGCGCCACTTTTGGGAAACCCAACTCTGTACCAAGAAAACCCTTGGCGATTCTCAACGACTGCTAAATCTTGAGGGGTACCACCGGACTCTCGTAATATGTGAACGCGATCGCCCACAAGTCCATAACCTTTCTGCTGATAGTTTGTGCCAGGGCCGGAACGCAAATTAACCCGCGCCCCCGGAGTTTGACCGGTCAGCGTTGCCATGCAATAAGACATTTCACGCTGAGGAATTTTTGACTGTGCAGAAGCAGGTGCTGCTGACAGCATCAAAGTAGCCACAAGCCCCGTCAAGGTAACTACTTGAGTATTGACTAAAACATTTTTGACTATTCTCATATTTTCCTCAAACTAACTATTTAAGACTTTGGATAGATTGTCCAATGTGCAGCTATGTTCTACTCCAATAGAGCTTGGGCATTTTCCAGAAATTTAATCTGCGAGATGTGCGATCGCTCTAAAGTGGAGCTGTGAAATAAATTTCACAGCTCAAAGCTTCAACCCGTTTGAAAGGGTTGAAACCCATATATAGCAAGCTTTTCAGCCCGTAAACGCGAAGCGGCTTCTCGAAGAGTACGTTAGTTCAGGGCTTGAGGGCAGGGCAAAAGTTAAGTGCTATTCCTCCCAAGTGGGACTAAGAAAGCTGCAAGCCACAAAAACCCCTCTTTGCCAGCAAAGAGGGGTTTTTGTGAGGTTCTTCCCGTATCTAACAGGGATAGAAAAGTTAAGATGATGCAGCTTGATCTGAAATTTCCAGTGCTTCACCTACTGCTACGCGAGGCAAACGGTGCTTGAAGCCGCAGAGAATTTCCCAGGAAATTGTGCCTAAAGTCGCCGCCCAGTCGTCGGCGGAAATTTGAAATTCTCCCTGTTTCCCCAGTAGAGTGACAACTTCGCCAGTTTGCAAGTCGGGAATAGCGCTGACATCCAGCATCAACTGATCCATCGTAATTGCCCCCACTTGCGGCACTAGCTGACCTCGGATCAAAACTTGCATTTTGTTGGAGAGATTGCGAGGAATACCATCGGCGTAGCCAATGCCAACAACGGCGAGGCGCATATTCTCACTGGCGATAAATTGATAACCGTAGCTGACACCAGTACCTGATGCAATATCTTTTACTTGCGTTATACGCGCTTTTACCTGCATAACTGGCTTGAGGTTAATCGCTTTTAGATGCGGCGCTGGGTAAAGCCCGTAAGTAGCTAAACCGACTCGCACCATGTCGTAGTGTAAGGAGGGGTCAGTTAAGGCGGCGGCGGAATTTGCTAAGTGTAGTTTCGGCCCTTTAATACCAGTGGCTTCGATGAAGGCGATCGCTTCCTCAAACCGTTCGTGCTGCTGTCTCATCACCGTGGGGTCTGGACTGTCAGCGGTTGCCAAGTGGGAATATATACTGGCAATTTTCAGATGCGGCAACCGTTGCACTAGCTGGACAAACTCAGCGGCTTGCTGCCAGCTGGTGCCAAGCCGTGACATTCCGGTATCTAATTTTACATGAACTGATAAAGAACGATTTTCAATGCCTAGTGTCTCTGAAAATACCAAAGCTTGCTGTGGCGTACACAAAGTAGGTTGCAAATTCCAGTGGGCGATCGCTTGTACTTGTTCGGGAGTATTACTCGCGCCCAAAATCAGAATCGGTGCTTCAATCCCAGCTTCTCGCAGTTGAATCCCTTCTGGAATCGTAGCCACACCCAACCAACTAGCACCCGCTTCACAAACCGTTTGGGCAACAGTTATAGCACCATGACCGTAAGCATCAGCTTTCACCACCGCCATTAGTTCCGTCTGCGGCGATAGAAAATGTCTCAATTGCCGCACATTATGAGTTAAAGCGGCTAAATCAATTTCTACCCAAGCGCGATCGCGTAGCGGCGCGGATACCCTGTCGCGTAGCGTCTGTACACGATCGCCGCGCATGGCAGCATTTAGATACCCTTCGGGGGATATCTCTCTAGGAGTCTGCTCCCAACTCAGCATTTAAACTTACTCCTCACACACTCACTCACTCACACCAGTTTAATCTGCGTAGGTTAGGCAGGTACGCCCGGACGCAGTTTAAGATTAATAGATTCGCCAACCGTATCATTTAATACAAGGGAGGAATTAAATAACTGCGCCAAATAGGTTTAGCATCTTCAGTTGTGGATTCGGGAATCAACAAACGCCAAGTTTTACCCTCAATTTGACTTTGCAGGTAAACATCAAAAAGGTTTTGCTTTTGAGTCACCTGACGACTGGGGAATTCGAGGTTAAGGTTGTAGGTTCCCTGAAGGTGGTAAGTGGGTAACTTGTTAACTATCGAGGATTCCTGCTTCTTAATTCGCAGCTGACTAATTTGAACACTGGGGGTTGGCTGGTTCAACTGCTGACTTAGCTGTTTTTGAGTTTGACTGACTTGAAATGCGATCGCTTTCTCTATCAGTTGGCTATTTAGTAGCGGTGCAGCAACACCACAAGCTGTCAGCAATCCTACCAAAATCACAATCAAGAATATCCGCACCATCGCCCTCTTACTTCTCCTCTGTTTCCTTGACATCTTGCACCCAATTTTTATAACCCTGCTATACGCCTCGTACCCGTGAACGGGGCGGCGCTTTTAAGCGATAGTATAGGCTGTGGGTGTCTTTAAGTTATAAATCTATGATGTCAACAAAAAAGGCCCTTGGCTTAGATGACCAGCTCTACAATTATCTGTTATCGGCTTCTTTGCGCGAATCAGAAATTTTGCGACAACTGCGACAAGAAACCGCCAATCATCCCCAAGCCAGAATGCAAATTTCACCAGAACAAGGTCAATTTATGGCGCTTTTGGTGCAGTTGCTGGGTGCTACGAAAACGCTAGAAGTGGGCGTATTTACTGGTTATAGCTCTTTGTGTGTTGCCCTTGCCCTTCCCCCGACTGGTAAAATTGTCGCTTGCGATGTTAGTGAGCAGTACACTTCGGTAGCGCGGCGATATTGGCAGGCGGCTGGGGTGGCGGATAAAATTGAGCTGCGTATTGCACCAGCACTAGAGACCCTGGATCAATTGTTAGCATCTGGACAGGCGGAAACGTTTGATTTTGCCTTCATTGATGCTGATAAGGGGAATTATGACGGATATTATGAGCGATCGCTACAATTAATCCGTCGTGGTGGTCTAATTGTCATCGATAACGTTTTGTGGTCTGGACGAGTTGCCGATCTTCAAGTTCAGGATCAAAGCACTAAAGGCATTAGAGCTTTTAATGAAAAATTGCACGGCGATGAACGGGTTTCTCTGAGTCTCGTTCCAATTGCTGATGGTTTGACTTTAGCACTCAAGCGTTGATATAGCATCCGCCAAGTCTTCATGAGATTCGCCCAAAAGTTATTCACTATCCTCTGCTGCGGTCTTTTTATTCGGCATAATAATAGCTAAACTGCCAAAACGCGCTCAACGGGCGAAGCAGAGGAGGATATTTTCCTTTTTTATTGTCGGTTTTCTCAATCTGTTGAGAACTTTATTTAGGAATGTTGTTAGATGAAAGTTTCATTACTTTAACCTCTGAAACTGGTTTAAATTATCCCTAATAACTCTTTTCAATCCAGCTCAACAGTTCTATTTCATTGCCAAAAGTGGCAGAGCGACCAGTAGCAGGATTGTAGGCTTCCCACCAAGTATTACCGAAGCGATCGCTTCGCTGCCAAACTTTTATTTCTGGCTCTTGGGTTAAGGTGGTAATCAAGAGCTGCCAAATTTTATTCACTACCAAAGATAGTTTTGATTTTTTGACTGGCTGCTCGTATTGTTTAGCATAAATATCTTCCAGTTTTTGTCTGTCTAACTCACTGATGTAAGATTGCATAAAAAAGTACCTTATGGGAAATGGGAAATCGCTAAATTTCTGATTTTGCTTTCATTAAGTTTGGTATAGCCAACTTGTTTTATCTCCCAATTTGTAACGGATAATCCTACTTCAGCCTGGGAACATATTTCTTAGAGTGAATTAATGGCGCTGTAATATCACCCATTCAAATAACCCAGTTGGGTGATGTTCTGCGACAAAATGGAACTTAAAATATCGGTCAACCAAACCAAGGCTGTTAGATTGCAGAAACAAATTTAGCTGATAAATTAAATCTAACAATTGCTTATTTAACAAACAAAGTAATATTTGCATAGTTAGTATGAATAAAATTCATAGATGGAGGATGAAGACTTTTGGCAAAATTCATACATTACCTTCATGACGTCTATGAATGAAATCAATAGCAGTCGGATAAAGCTTTCCCAACTGCGTGCCTTGGTTACAGTCGCAGAGTACGGCAATTTCACCGAAGCCGCGCTGCATTTAGAACTTTCACAGTCAGCGATCAGTCATGCGATCGCTACCCTAGAGGAAGAATTAGGCGTGATTTTGCTCTATCGCGGTCGTCACGGCGCTCATCTCACACCCGTAGGGGAACGAGTCATCGATCATGCGCGAAGCGTGCTGCAACTGCTAGGAGCAATAGAAAAAGAAGCCAACTTAGAAAAAGGCTTGCATGGGGGGAGTGTGCGAATTGCTTGTTTTCGCAGCGTAGCAACCCACATATTGCCAGCTGCGATCGCTCGGTTTCGCGATCGCTACCCAAAAATTGCCGTCAGCATCATCGAACATTCTGATTATCTGGGTGCAGAACAAGCTTTGCGCGACGGTCATGCTGATATTGGCTTCACGGCTTTACCCGGTGGTGATGAATTTGAAGGCTGGGAAATTTTGCGGGATGAGTATATTGTTGTACTCCCTCCGACTCCCAAACTAGAGACTGACAAAATTACGTGGGAGCAGTTGGCAACTTACCCGTTAATCTTGGCTTACGGCAATGCCTGCTACGCTTTGCTTCGGCAACATTTGGTAAATTTAAACTTTCGTGTAAATCCTGCTTATGAAGTTAAGCAAGATTCGACAACGGTTGGTATGGTTTTACAAGGTTTAGGAGCAGCTATTCTTCCTCGTCTTGCTGCCGAACCATTACCGCCAGAAGTGCAGGTTTACAGTTTACCAGTTCCTTTAGAAAGAGTAATTAAAGTAGCGGTGCTGGCGAATTCCCTTCAAAGTCCGGCTGTTTTCGCATTTCTGGACACTCTTAGAGGTGTGGATCAATGCACTTTAAAAGCGGTAGTTTAAAGAATGCGATCGCTAGTTTGATGTATTTCGTTTCTGTATCATCCACGCCATCAAGCAGGTTAGAAAATGGCGTTTTAACTGTTTACAGAATGGCATTATGCGAGGATTTCCCCCAATACAAGCTGCGACGGGGATATCTGGCTCTTGTCTTGTTACTCTGTAAAAAGCGATCGCTCCCTCCAGTTGGCTTTAACAGCTAAATTATGATTAATAATTGTTTTGTCTTATACAGGTTAGCGCTCTTCCTAAAGAGCCATATTTACTGAAAAATTTATAAATATAATGAAAATTACGTTTACCCATGACTCTTATCAGCTAAGTATTAGACATAAATAAACTCTAAAATTATGGATTTGAGAAATTCTGTAATTTAGGCTGAGTTTATTTACGCTCACCTATTTAAAGGTACAGAACAAGGAGTAAATATGAATGGCGACTTTATAACTAAATATAGAGAACTAAGAATCACGTATGAAACGTTGATGATTAAACATGAAATAATGAAAACCACGTATGAGCAGGTAATAACGACATCCAAATACTTAAGGAATATCAATAGTGAGTTGAGAATTACAAGTCACCATATAAAAGGTTGCATAGAGTTAACAAAAACTAAAAAAGACGCAGGTATAACCCTTTAGGGTTATACCTGCGTCTTGCTTAACAGCCTTCCTACTGCAAGCTGAACAGCAAACCCACGCCACCTAATGCAATTAAAACGCCTAAAATAGCTCTAGAACTGACCGTTTCACCCATCAAAATTACCAGGGGTAAAACAAACAAAGGGCTTGTGGAAGTGAGAGTTTGAGCAATGCCCACGGGTGCGAATTTCAGAGAAGTTTGTTGTAACCAGATGCCGAGGTAGGTGCTGAAAAAGGAAGTCAAAGCGATCGCTCCCAACACTCGCCAAGATTGTAAAATCTTCAACGTCGAGACACTTTCGGCAGTCTTCTGCTGCTTACCTTTGAGCAACAACCACAGCACTAATACCAGCACCCCAGCTCCCAACCGCACCAGGGTACTCCACAAAGGGCTGATACTCGACTGCGCCAGCGCTGCACGGGAGAGGACTGCGCCATTTGCCTGTGAGACTGCTGCAAGCATTCCCCAACTGATCCCGCGCACAGTCAGATGCGTGGTGTTGGGGGTGGAATTGGGCAAGCGTTCCGTCACCACCCAAGCCACGCCTAAAATTGTCAATAAAATACCGCACCAGGAAGCGCTGCTGAGCTTTTCTTGTAAAAAAATCAGGGCAAGCAGTGCTGCTAAGGGCGGTGCTAAAGTTTCTAATATTAAGGTGCGTCTAGGCCCCAGATAGTTAATGGCGGAAAAATAAGCTGTATCTCCTACGCCAATTCCCAGTCCGCCGCTGAGTAGCAGCAATGTCAAAGCAGTTGGGTTGATTTCAGGTAGCAGCTGACCGGAATAAAGTAGGGTGAGAATCAAAAGAGCGATCGCTACTATCCCCTTGAGGAAATTTAGTTCCAGTGGGGGAATTTGCCGCCCCAAGCGACCATAAACTACGGATGCGATCGCCCACAAAAATGCGGCACCCAGCGCCGCCAGTTCTCCTTTAAAATTTGTAATCTCAATTAAAATATTTGCTAAAAATATCATTACAATCTCTGGCTTTGGTTAAATTGGATGTATATTTTACCTAAAGGTAGAGAACCTACTACCAGTATCGCATTCCTTTTGGCTGATAGTTTTCTTAATTCCACATCAATAAAATTTACTTTAGTGGGATGCCAAGGATGTAACCAATGTGACCATACTATCTTCTAAGAATTGGTATGACTCACAAAGAGAGAACAAATTCAGGTGACGGCTATGAAATATACCTTTGAAATTTTAGGTGTTTCTCCCGTTTTATACTTCTTCAACCACCAACAGGAAATAATTCAAAAAGACCCCAGCATTGGGGTGGAATATTTGGGAACCCCTAAATGCACTCTTGACGCTTTTTTAGAATCAGTCGAGGTTGTTCCGCCTAAGCGAGGCTGGGATTTAGAAGAAGTTTTAAATACGGTAGTTGACTTCTGGGTGAACAATTCAGAAAATATCCAGTATTGGAACAAGCGGTTAAAGGATGCGGGAAGAGAGAATTTATTAGTTGCCAGAGTCGCTGATTTTAATTCCTTAAAGGCTGAATTTGAATCTTTGTTTGGGGAAATATAGATGAACTAAACTGCCTTACTTTCTAAGTGGATGTTTGAATCTTTGTTTGGGGAAATATAGATGAACTAAGCTGCCTTACTTTCTAAGAGGATGTTTGAATTATGTATGTAACTCTGAAATCTTAGATTTCTCCGCCAGCATCCCCATAAATTGGGGGACTTGAAGCGGTAACGTTAGAAAAAACACTTTTTAAACATCCTCTAAAGAATAATTGTAGGTTGAGTTTGTGGAAGCATCTGGGCGGAGTTTCTTAGGGGGCAGACAATAAAATAGAATTTCTTGCTAGGGCGCTAGGTTTTTGGACTCATCCCCTAACTTACGTGGGAGCGGAGTTTCTGGCGGATAACACTTATCGCTATTCCCTGCCAAGTCGCTTCAACCAGAATTAAGCTGTAAGCATAAGCAAACAGCCATTACTAGCCAACGTATTCCTTTAATAATACAGATGTACTAAACTGGGTTTTACCCAGTCCAGAGGTAAAAGCAGAAATGCTAAAGTCTTTGGTCAAGCGATCGCAACCGAGTTCTCGTGGAATACTTTGGCTTTCTCTTTTGGGCAGGCGATTGCACTGCCCCTACGACTCAAGACTATTGTGGTGGCAACAATGCAATAATTTGCTCCACAAACAGTTGATGATCGACCACTGGTTTAGAAATGTAGCTATCGGCACCGCTTTGCTTAAGGAAATTTTCCCGATCTCCCTCCATAGCGTGAGCCGTAACCAGGATAATAGGCAAATTAGCCGTTTGGGGATCAGCTTTCAACATTTGGGTAATTTTTATGCCATCAACCGACTTACCTTGGTAAACACTGTGTGCCAAGGATACATCCATCAAAATAATGTCAGCTTCTCCGGACTGGGCAATTTGCATTACCTCTTCTACATTTTCGGTATGCTTAACTGCCAAGCCACCTCGCTTGCTCAGAATCTTAGAAAAAACCCGAGCATTAATCGGATCGTCTTCTACAATCAGAACGGTTTTCATCGAGTTTTTCCTTTCATTGGTGCTTTTGTGCAGAGCCGTGGTCATAACTGCGTTTCCATCCTACTGTGAAAGGTTCTTTGTCACGTTGCCATTTGCTAAGCAATTTGTCATCAATCTCTAGATGCAAAAAAATTTTGTGTGTTCAGGAAATAGGAATTAAAACTCATGGCGAAACAATTGAACCTGCTGGCGACTGGACAGATCATCCCCACGCCTCTACACGCGGAGATGCAACGGTCATATCTTGAATATGCCATGAGTGTGATTGTCGGGCGTGCCTTACCCGATGTCCGCGATGGATTAAAGCCAGTTCATCGGCGTATTTTGTATGCTATGCACGAACTGGGATTGACTCCAGACCGCCCTTATCGCAAGTGCGCGAGGGTGGTGGGAGACGTTTTAGGCAAATATCACCCCCACGGCGACCAGTCGGTTTATGACGCTTTGGTGCGCCTGGTGCAAGATTTTTCCAGTCGCTATCCCCTACTAGCTGGTCATGGTAACTTTGGCTCGGTGGATAATGACCCACCAGCTGCTATGCGCTACACAGAGACGCGACTAGCGGCGATTGGCAATGAAGCGCTTTTGAGCGAAATTGGTGAGGCAACAGTTGACTTTATTGGCAACTTTGACAACTCCCAACAGGAACCAACTGTACTGCCAGCACAGTTGCCAATTTTGTTACTCAATGGTTGCGCTGGAATTGCCGTAGGTATGGCGACTAATGTACCGCCGCACAACTTGGGTGAGGTGGTGGATGGTTTAATTGCCCTTATCGATCGCCCTGATTTATCGGACGAAAAGTTATGGGAGCTGGTTCCGGGGCCAGATTTCCCTACTGGGGGCGAAATTATTGGCACGGAGGGAATTAGAGAAGCTTACAGCACTGGGCGCGGTATTATCCCGGTGCGGGGAGTGGCGACAATTGAGGAAATGCCAGCCAGTCGCGGTCGCCGAGGGCGGACGGCGCTGGTGGTGACAGAGTTGCCTTTCCAGGTGAATAAAGCATCTTGGATTGAAAAGGTGGCGGAACTGGTCAATCATGGTCGAATCGAGGGCATCGCCGATCTGCGGGATGAGAGCGATCGCGAGGGTATGCGCGTGGTGGTAGAACTGAAACGAGACGCCAACCCTCAAGATGTCCTCAGTAATCTCTACAAGCAAACTGCGCTGTGTACCAACTTTGGAGCGATTTTGCTGGCATTGGTAGACGGACAACCGCGCCAACTGACACTGCGCGAAATGTTGCACGAGTTTATCAATTTCCGCGAACAAACCCTGACTCGGCAGTATAGTCACGAGTTAGGGGAGGCAGAAAGACGTCTCCACATTGTGCAAGGGTTGGTAGCATCTTTATCTCAGCTGGATGCTGTAATTGAAATTCTGAGAAATGCTCCCGATGGTAGCAGCGCGAAAATCTCCCTGCAAGAACGGTTGAACATCAGTGAAGTGCAGTCAGATGCAATTCTGGCAATGCCAATGCGCCGCCTGACGGGGTTGGAGAGGCAAAACTTACAAGCTGAGTTTGAGCAACTTTCAGAGAGAATAGGAGTATTGCGGGTTTTACTAAGCGATCGCCATGAATTACTGAAAGCTTTGAAGAAAGATTTGCGAACTCTCAAACGTAAATTCGCAGATGCGCGTCGTACCAAAATAGTTGTCCCTCGTAAGTCGCGACAAACGGCTGAAACTAAAGAACGAAAAACTGACAAAAAAACCACAGCCGACAACCCACAACAAACAACAGACAATCCACAACCCTTAGAAGAAGTTACTCTGGAATTTACCCGCCGGGGGTATGTGCGGCGACTGTCAAAAAGTGGAAATAAATCAGCGTCTGGTAAAGGTAACGGTGGAAGTCGTCCAGATGATTTTGTGGTGCAATTAGAGCAGACTGACACTACAGCAGAATTAATAGTTCTGACTGGTGGCGGCAAAGCTTACCCGGTCAAAGTTCGCGATATTCCGCCCACAACTGGACAGTCGCGAGGCACGCCACTCATAACATTGTTGTCTAGTTCTGCTCAAGCTGCTGCTGAAACAATTCTTTCCCATTTTGTCTTACCAAAAGATCCGGAAAACGCCGATTTAATTCTTTTGAGCAAACAGGGGAAAATTAAGCGTTTACCAATGGTAGAACTTGCTAATATTTCCGGTCGCGGCTTGACGATAATTAAATTGAAAGAAGATGATGAATTGAAGTATGTCAACCTGACTAAAAGCGGCGAACATTTAATTTTGGCAACTACTGGCGGACGCTTGCTCAAGGTGGAAGTTACTGAGGAACAGTTCCCGGCAATGGGACGGGCAACGATGGGAGTGCAAGCATCGCGTTTGCGGCGTGGTGAGCAAGTTGTCGGGTGTGTAACACTGCGTCCTGATGATAGTGTATTGCTGGTTTCTGGGTTGGGTTACGCTAAACGCTTGCCTGAAAATACTCTGAGATTGGGAAATTTGGGCGACATTGGAACTCAGGTGATGCAGTTTACTGATAAAACTGATGTTTTGCTGGGAATGGTACCAGCTAGAAAGGGAGAGGCGGTAATACTGCTGACGAATCGAGAGCGAGTAGTGCGAAGTCCCATAGATTCAATCAGGTTTTGGGGGAAAGATGGGACAGGCGATCGCATTCTTCAACTCAGCGCTGACGAGAAAATCGTCAATGTAGTTATTGGTCAGTAGCTAATGGCTCATTGTTTTCTCTTTCCATTAGAGGATGTCTGAAAAGTCATCATCGAGACGCTTAGATGGTGGAGATCCCCCTTGTATCCCTCTTCTCAAGGGGGACTAAGACTTGATTCTCCCCTTTTTCTCTAGCGCAGCGGCTGGGAGGGATTAAATTAACTTTTGATTCTGGGACATCCTCTTAGCTATTAGTTATTGAGCCATAACTAATTAACATGAGCAGGCAAAATCCCGAAGGCTATTAATCGCGCCGGAAGGTCGCGTAAAATCGGCAAGCGGAGAATCGCTGGCAGTTTAAATTGCCGATTGGGATCGATCGCCGGGGCGATAATTTGCTTCTGGGCAAAAGACTGAAATGCCTGTATAGTTCGTGTCGGTAACTCGCGCCGACGCTGCACCGCCGCTAAATCGCTCAGTTTTAACTGCTCCGTCCTCAGCGGCTTACTCAGTACATTTGCCGCTACAACTGCATCTTGAATGGCGTAGTTGATACCAACTCCCCCGACAGGCGACATTACGTGAGCAGCGTCACCGATGAGCAGCAGCCCTGGACGATACCAACGCTTTAAGCGACTCGACTCGACACTGAGAAAGGCAATCTGCGACCAGTCGTGAAGATGCTGCACGCGATCGCTAAATTCTGGCACCACCTCTACAATTGCTTCTCGCAGCGCCTCCAGACCCGCAGCCCGAATCTGCTGGTAGCCACCTTTGGGGATGACATACGCAACTTGCCAGGTGTCGGAACGGTCAAGCATAGCCACTATCTTACCGCTACCAATGCGACCCATCAGACCCTCTAGGTCTTCTGGATGACGCGGTAAGCGGAACCAGAGGACATCCATCGGGGGTGAGGTGCTGATAGCTTCAAAGCCAGCCAGTTGACGCATTTTGGAGTGGCGACCGTCCGCGCCGACTGTAAGACGCGATCGCACTTCGTGCCAGCCACCGTGTCCCCGATATCGCACGCCCCGAATCTCACCATCTTCTTCAACTAGCTCCTGCACGTTTGCACCCAGCACCAGCACAAAGTTAGGGTAACGTTTTGCCTCCTCCACGATCAATTCCAAGAATCGCACCTGCGGCATTATCGTAATGTACGGGTAGGGAGTCTTGAGGCGACTGAAGTCGGCAAGCGTTAGCGAACCTGACGGGGTAATAATGCTCATTTGACGAATTTTGGTGTGAGGTAGCTGGAGCAAACGGTCAGCTAGTCCCAGTTGTTCCATAATCTCCATACTTGAAGAGTGAAGTGTATCCCCCCGGAAGTCGCGATCAAAGTCTTTGTGCGCCTCCAGCAGCATCACCCCAATCCCAAGACGCGCCATAAGTAGCGCCAGAACAGCACCCGCAGGCCCCCCACCTACGATGCAGCAATCTGTCTGCTGTACATCTATTACTTCGTAGGTTTTGGTTGTTTCCTGATTCTGAGTGGATGTTGTGTTGATAGTCATAAAAACAACTCCTTCTTGATTGACTGATTAATCAATAAATAGTTAGGAGTGAGGGATTCATAACTCGTAGCTTTTAACTCCTAACTCTTAACGCTCCTATTCCCCATATCCTTTTACAGGATTGCCTTTTTCCATGCCCCACAAAAAAACTTCAACCACAGTCGTCGCCATCGTCTGCGGGCTTAAATCCTGGGCATCAGGCTGTGGAAAAACCTCTCGCGAAAGAACGTAAGCGATCAAAGGGCCAATGAAACATCGTGCTGCTGCCCCTGGATTCATGGTTTGCAGCACACCTGCATCCATCTGCTTTTCTAGATAACGAGTTAAGAAGGCAAAACCGCGCCCAGGCCCAATGGTATTAATCATTTCAGCAACCAAAGGGCGGCGAGTTGCTTCACCTAACATCAGCTTCATCAGCGCGATCGCAGTGGGATTATCCACTATCTTGAGAAACGTGCTGGCAAAGAGGGTAAGCGTTTCCTGCGGTGGTTTGGTCATCATCTCTTCGCTGTGGGTGAGTAATTGCAGCAAAGGGATGCGTTGTTGTACTACCTGCTGGAACAGGTCGCTTTTATCCTTGAAGTAGTGGTAAATCAGACCAGGTGAGCCAATCTGAGAGGCTTGGGCAATATCTTTGTTGGTCGCCTTCTCAAAGCCTTTGCTGGCAAAGACTTCCAAAGCACCGTCAATAATCTGCTGTCGCCGACTCTCAAAGTCTTGCTCATCCCGTGCAGGCATGGTTCAATATTGATTGACTGATTAATCAATCATAAGCTAGCAGATAGCTAATAGCAAGCTTAAGCAGGATCTTTATTTTCGATTTAGATTTTATTTAGCTGTTGGGTAGGCAATGGGGGTAATACGGCTCGGATAAGCCCACAGGCTAAAGGGTGCGGCTACTGTTAACTGTAGGCGATAGGGGTTAATAGCCTACCTCAACGGCTTAGAAGAGTGTTATACGTTACCAGTTGGCACATCCAATCAATGTGCAACGCTGATTGTTGCGCTGCTTTGTAAGTAACCGAGAATAGATTGGTAGTGGATATTGATTTATCGTGGCAAAAGTTGTTATAGAGAACGTTTACAAAAGCTTTTCCGTTCGTAAAGGGGAAGTTGTCGCACCAGTAACGGCAGAAATGCTGACATCAGTAGATGAAGCAGACAAGTCTTCGCCCACTGGAAATACGAATGTCTTGCGACGGATTCATCTGACGGTGGAAGATGGTGAGTTTATGGTGTTGGTGGGGCCTTCTGGTTGCGGCAAAAGTACCCTGTTAAGGATTATTGCCGGACTCGAAGAGTTGACTGGCGGCAATATCTGGGTAGGCGACTCCTTGGTGAACGACTTACCGCCGAAGGAACGAGACATCGCGATGGTGTTTCAAAGCTACGCCCTCTATCCCCACATGACGGTTTATGACAACATCGCCTTTGGATTGCGACGCACAGGGAGAGGGGGAGAAGGGGAGAAAAACCCTTTACTCACTCCTAAGTCTTCTTTGCCAATTTGGGCGGAAAATCTGTTGGTGGAGATGACGCGATCGCTTCCTAAACATCTTCGCTACATACCCGAACGCGAGAAAGCGATTAATGAGCAGGTACGGACGGTTGCTCAATTGTTGCAAATTGAGCCACTCTTAAACAGGTTGCCAAAACAACTATCGGGAGGACAAAAGCAGCGAGTTGCATTGGGACGAGCGATCGCGCGTAACCCCCAAGTGTTTTTGATGGACGAACCCCTATCTAACTTAGATGCTAAACTCCGGGCGGAAACTCGGGCCCAAATTGTCAAGCTTCAGCGACAACTAGGTACGACAACAATATACGTCACCCACGACCAAACTGAAGCGATGACGATGGGCGATCGCATTGCGGTGATGAATCACGGTAAAATCCAGCAAATCGCCGCACCTTTGGAAATTTACAACCATCCTGCTAACCGCTTTGTGGCGGAATTCATCGGTTCTCCGCCGATGAATTTTCTCCCAGTACAGGTGAAAGCCCCTTTGTTAATTACCCATTCTCAGTTTCGCCTCACCTTACCTGATATTTGGGCATCGACACTGCAAAAATACGACACGCGATCGCTTACTTTAGGCATCCGTCCCGAACACTTAAGTATCGGCGTTCCCGCCCCTAAAAATCTACAGGTGCGAGTTGATTTGGTGGAAGCACTAGGCAACGAAACTTATTTATCTGTAACTTTGCTTGATTCACCCACCACATCTCCCTTACAAGTCCGAATCCCACCAGATAAAGAGGTGAAAATAGGCGATCGTTTGTGGTTATCCTTAACACCAGAAAAAATTCATTTCTTCGATCCACAAACTGGCATGGCAATCACCTCGCGTTAGTAATGAGTCATTAGCAATGAGCTAATGACTCATTACTAACTTTATTACCATTAGCTATTGATTAACTTATGACACTAATAAACGCCCGCAATTTATCTATAGACGATGTTCATCGTATTTTAAGATTTCAAGAGCAGTACAACGGATCATTCACACCTTTATTATCGCTAGAAACTCTGACAGAATTTGAACACCAAGAACTTGTACAAATTAGAAATGACCTTTAGCACTACCTATCAGTAGGAAAAGTCTTATAAGGACAAGTAAAGAGATGCTCCCAACCCAACAAAACTAATATTAGCTTTGGGTTTAATTACCTCAAACGCCACGCCCCTCAACGCGGGGAACCCGCGCACGGGGGGGGCTCCCCAACCTACTTGCTTCTACAAATTTGGTAATTTAATCCTGTGCCTGGTTTTTAAAAACTCTGTTTTTTCAAGCTTTCTATAACTTCAATCAATTCGTGAGGATTGTAAATTAGAAAATCTGGATTATGCTTGGCTAACACTTCTTTGGAATTAAACCCCCAGCTGACTGCGATCGCTTTCACATTACTTTTTCTAGCTGCTTCTATATCTCTAGTTTCATCTCCAACATAAATAACATCTTGTTGTTTGATTTTATGTTGTTTTAAAAAACTATTTATTACCTTGTGCTTGCCAAAAACAGTAGGAGCTGAGTAAAGAAAATCAAAGACTTCTAAAAATACGTTATTTTCCAAAAATAATGTCACATTATCTTGGGAATTAGAAGTAATAATTCCTAAAGTATTACCTTGAGCTTTTAGCTCTATAAGAGCTTCTTTAATTCCGGGAAATGGTTTTAGCTCTTGAATTTTATTATTTAAGCCTGCTCTAACTTTCCTCAGCAGAAAGGGTAACTTAAAGAAGGAAACGCCAGATTTGTGAATAATTTCTCTAGAACTTAAATTTCGGAATTGTTCTATATCCTCTAGAGTGGCTAGCTTATAACCAAATTCTAAGGCTAAACAATTAGTAATACTCACAATGGCATCGAACGTATCAGCAATTGTGCCATCAAAATCAAAAATAATGGCTTTTTCGGTCATCGGTTTGGGTGTATCTCAACTTGGGATAAATTTTGTTTTGGGTACCGCCCACATCTCCACCCTATTTTATTGGTTTAGTTGCCTGAAGCTTCTAGATTTGTTCTGGCATTGCGCCGCAACATCTCTGGTTTGATCCGCCGCAGGGCTGAGGCTGGAAACCGACGATCCCATTCTTCATCAGAAATTTCAGCTAGTTCTGTTAAAGTGGGAGCCACATTTGCAGGATAAGGCTGAAACTCTGCAACATCAGTAGGCTTAGCGAAACGCTGGTTCCAAGGGCAAACATCCTGGCAGATATCGCAACCAGCAACCCAGCCTTGTAAATGGGGGGCGATCGCATCCGGCAACTTTTGAGTTCGATTCTCAATCGTGTGGTAAGCGATGCACCGCGAAGCGTCTACCACAAAGGGCTGAGTAATTGCACCCGTAGGACAAGCATCTAGACAACGAGTACAAGTCCCACAATGTTCAGTATGAGGCAAGTCAGGCGTTAAGTCGAGGTTAGTCAAAACTTCCCCCAAAAATACCCAAGAACCGTACTCTCGCGTAATGACATTCCCGTTTTTGGCAATCCAGCCAATCCCAGCCTGCTGCGCCCAGACTTTATCTTGCACTGGCCCAGTATCAGCATAGTAACGTGCCTGAATACCTTCGCCTTGTTCTTGCAACCAGTTAGCTAGTGCTTTCAACTTTTTATGCAAAACTTTGTGATAATCCCGTCCCCAACCGTAACGGGAAATTTTCGCATATTCGCTGCCTTCGGGGCGCTGCTGAGGCGTGTAATAGTTGAGGGCAACACAAATAAGCGATCGCGCCTCTGGCATCACCAGGCGAATATCCTGACGCTTGGGATTCGCCATCCATTCCATATCTGCCTGATAGCCTTGTGCCAGCCACGCCTGCAATCTCTGCGTCTCTAAACCGTCTGCTGCCCCATCTACAGCCGCAATTCCCGCCTTGTGGAATCCCAACTCCAAGGCGAGTTGCTTCACCTGACTGCTGCTGACGGAAACTTTCACACTCATTTTGGATACGTTTTTAATTATCCGAATTTCATTCTAACGTCAATAAAAAACTATATAGTTTAGCTTTTCTGTACTGTTTTTCTTATAAAAATGTCTAATGAGAACATTTTGGGAAAATCCCTCTAAAAGAGCAGGTATAAACCTGCTTTTTTGTTTAATACTAATAGCGTGGTTTCTTCTTAAACTGATGACACTTGCCGACAATTTGCCCGCAACCGAATCTGTTTCTACCACTGAGTTGAAAATTGAAGGACTAAATGAGCCAGTGGTACTGCGTTACTTTGAAACGATGAACGCAAGTGACTTTGAAGCAACAGCTGCTTTGTTTGCAGAAGATGGAGCAATGAACCCTCCGTTTGAGTCGGCGATAGAGGGGCCAGATGCGATCGCATCTTACCTGAAAGCAGAAGCCCAAGGATTTACACTTTCTCCCCGTCAGGGAATTGCCGAAACTTTAGAAGACACTAATACACAAGTCCAAGTCAGCGGCAAAGTACAAACACCTGTGTTTGGTATCAATGTCTCCTGGCTATTTATCCTTAACCCAGAACATCAAATTATTTCCGCCACCATCAAACTCTTGGCATCTCCCCAAGAACTCTTAAATCTACGCCGCTAAACGATATTGTCTCTCGTTAAGAGTCACAGACTGAGAATGCCTACCGTGTTAACAAAGCGGCGGGTAAGCGCCGCTTCGTTAACACGCTTAAATTTGAAGAGGAAGGAGGCACCTCCCAATCGGCGTTCCGAGTCCCAGTTTGGAAACGAGGGCAATTTGATTACGCTGCTGATTGTTGCCAAGAAAGTGCCAACATCTCACGCCATAACTCTAGATCCTTGGGAGCGCATACCCAATCTGGGTGACTTGTCCGCAGCAGACTTTCGAGTGTTTCTTGGTCAAAAAGGTGCCATACGGGTGCGCCATTCACAACAGACGCTACGGCAAAGCAATTTTCGCTGATACAGTGAATTGTACAAAAACAGGTTGTCCGCTCTATCCTCATCTGCTCCTCTGGCTGCATAGCTCTAAACAGCCGGATTGTTTGCTTCCACTCATCCAGAGAGCATACATTTAAGCCAGGAATTGCTACTTTCAGAGTGCGATCGCCATTTACCGCAATCCAGTAGTAGCGTGCTGGATCGATTCCCTCCAGCCAGGGTGATTCATCATCAAGGCGGTAACGTGGAGCCAGGGGAAACAACTGTTTCATAGCGATCGCCAACGCAAAATTAAAATTTAATGTCTTAACTTTTTCAAATAGTAAATATTAATTAGATTAAATCAATTCTTCTTAGTAAAACTTGACAAACAGGTTTTTTCTTGAAGCTCCTTTACAAAGCTATCCCATCCCCATTGTCAACAACCAGCTTTAAAAGGTAAGCAAATTTTAGGTCAAAAGCTTTGCTTGAGTCCCCTGCGTTTAACTGTAAGACACCCTAATTGAATATTCCCTGATACGTCCCTAAGCTTTAGTTGCCTCTGGTAAACTTGCTTCCAGCTTCAGACAGTTGCGACCATTTACCTGTAAGCGGTATTCCACCCTGTCCATCAGTCGGTTCATAATTAACCAACCATAGCCGCTTTCCTGTTTATCATCCGGGTTGGGTGGTAGATAAGTTGATAAATCAAATCCCTGACCGTGATCCCAAATTTCTAGAGCAATATCCCGATCTTTCAGCTCCAGACGAATCAACACTGGCAGATTTGGTTGATCTCTATGAGCATGACGCACCACGTTTGAGTATGCCTCCACCAAAGCCAATCGTAAGCGATTCGATTGACGAGGCCAATCAACCGAGTCGGTCAGCTCAACTTCCAAACAGCCCAGCAGCCAGCTTTCGACAATCGTCAAAAACTTTAAGTCACTTGGTACGTGCAGCTCAGTTCTCATTTATTTAAAGAACCTCCAGAGAGAGTATAGTTTGGTCGTCTTCCTGAACGTTGTTCGTCTGTTCTCGAATGCGGGCTAATAAGTTGGTCAAATTGAAAGGCGCTGGCTCTTGCCTAAGAAGTTTCCAAAGACCATCTTGTGTCAGCATACTACCCTGGGGTTCTAAGCTCCCACCAACATCAGATTGACCCGGTTCGAGCGACTGAGTGACAGTCGCTTCGGTGATCCCGTCACTCGTCAGCAAGAATATTTCCCCTGCATTTAAAGTTACCTGTCCCTGCTTGGCTTTCCAGACTGGTAAAATCCCTAGAGGAATGCCACGAGTCTTCAGGAAATTCGGCTCAAGTGCCGAGTCCTCAAGTTGTGCTGATTGTTGCAACACTGCTTGATGCGACCATATGAGGGGATAGATGTGACCAGCATTGGCATAGACGAGAGTATGATCTGCTGGAGTATAACGAGCCAGCACCATTGTAATAAAGCAGTTAGTGCTGACTAAATCATCTGACATAATACTGTTTAAATTCCGCATTACGACATCTGGCTCCGGAGAAATTTCTTGAGCCAGTTCCCGGCGCAACACGGAAATCGCACTAGCCATAAATAATGCGGCTGGTACACCTTTACCAGATACATCTCCTACTGCCAGCCAGATGTCGCCTTGGGGATGGAAATATACTTCAAAAAAATCACCCCCCACTTCTCTAGCTGCTACGCAACAGGCTTGTACCTTAAGACCTTCTACTTCTGGCCAGCTTTGCCGCAGTAGGTTGTTTTGAATTTGCCGTGCTACCTCTAGTTCGGCGCGCATTTGCTGAGCCTGCTGTTGCGTGCGCTGGTAGAGTTTTGCCTGAGAAATTGCCAATGCTGCTTGTTCGGCAACACCTTCAATTAGCTGCACTTCTTGGGGTTCCCACATCCCATTTTGAGTGTCCTGATAGAGGCAGAGAACTGATTGCTGCTGCTGCTGGTAGATCAGGGGTACAACTAGATGGGTGTATTGCGTTCCTTGTTCTTCGCCTTGAGCCAATTGTGTTTGGTGAGTCTCAAGGGCAGCTTCCAGGGCGGAATCAATATTAGGGAATTGACTAGCGGCGGCATTAGGATCTTGGTATGAGAAGGCTTCGCTCGTCAAGCGATCGCCTTCTACTGGTCTGAGAATACAACGGCTTGCCTCAAATGTCTGACCGATTGTATTGACAACCGTTTGCAGCATACTGTTGTAGTCCAGTGACTCCCGAATGGCAGTTGTCACCGCATTAAACAGTTCTTCTCGTCGCAAAGCACGGCGCAGTTCGTTTGTTCTTTGCTTTAGAACCTTGTAGGTTTCTGAGGCTTGTTGAACTACTGCTTTCAGGTTCTCTGGGTTCCAGGGTTTGGTGATGTATTTGAATACCTGACCTGAGTTAATTGCATCCACCAAGTCTTCAACATCGGTGTATCCGGTTAACAGGATGCGAATTGTATCAGGGAAGCGCTCAACTGTTTTGCTTAAAAATTCCGTGCCGTTCATCTGGGGCATTCGCTGGTCAGAGATAATCACAGCCATTTCCCCTTCTGCCTCCAATACTTGCAGCGCCAAGGCGGCACTGTCGGCTTTGAAGACTCGAAAATCTCGGCGGAATGTTCGATACAGCAAATCTAGGTTGTCATGCTCATCATCAACCACCATCAGTTTGAGTTTGCTCCCTTCTGCCTGACTCATCGGCTCATACCAATTTTGGATTGTGGATTGTGGATTGTAGATTGTGGATTGGAAAAAAGGTAATTACTAACACCCCATTTTTGCTTTTCACCTCTTCCCCAGTCACCTCCTCTCCATATATCGCTTGAGGGTTAAGATTAAACATCGACAGCTTAAGGGTAATCCAAATGGTCATACTTTGTTTTAATACAGCCAACCGGAGACAACGCTAAAAGCGTTTTTACCCTGTCAGATGCCGCTGGTTGATGATTTGGTCAGAACGACAGCTGATAAAACGTTTAAAATGCAAAATTAAAAATTTAAAAAGTGATGATTAAATTTTTAATTTTGCATTTTAAATGATGGCTCAACAGTGTTTATCCTACTAAACCAGAGCGCAATGCACGCACAGCTGCTTGTGTGCGGTCATCGGCACACAGCTTATTTAAGATGTTCCGGACGTGGGTTTTTACGGTTCCTACGGTGATGTATAGTTTTTCGGCGATCGCGGCATTGCTACAGCCTTCTACAATCAGTTGCAGAACTTCCAATTCCCTTTCTGTCAGCGGGTAAGCTTCTATTAGCTGAGAGTATTCTGGCTCTGTAGCATGAATTATTACCGTTTTTGATGCAGGTGCTAAATCGCCTCCTGCTTGACTGGCTCTGGTCTGCCTTAAGACAATTCGGGCGATCGCTGGATCAATCCATCCGTTGCCTTCGTGAGTCACTTGCAGCGCTTCCAGCAATTTATCAAAACTGATATTCTTCATGCAGTACGAGTCTGCACCTGCTGCGAATGCCGCCAGCACTGCTTCTTCGTCATCTTGCAAGGTCAACACCAATACTTTCGTGTTAGCTGGGTCTTCCAATGCCGCCTGCGCTTCTTTGAACGTTCTTGTTAATTCAATCCCGTCCATATCTGGCAGACCAATATCGACAATGGCGACATCTGGCTTGGTCGCTTCCAGTAACTTCAGACCTTCGGCGGCATTTGCTGCCTCGCCGACAAATTCTATTTCCCCACGCTGTTGCAGCGCTGTTCGTATCCCGACCCTGGTTAGGTCGTGGTCTTCAATTAAAGCTACGCGAATTTGGCTCATCTTTTACTTCCACACTTTCCAATTCTATGACTTTCTTAAAATAATTGAGTTTATAAACATTTTGCAGCAGTCAATTAAAGTGCATCCCTTCAGTGTTCTGATAATTTATTCCCTCCCAAGCAAATTTCAGCACTCTTGTTTACTAAGGGTAGTCTAGGTAAACATTACACTACATTAATGTCAAGGGCAGCGTTTGTTTCTGGTGACAGTTTAGGGACTGGTTAATTGTAGTACAAACCTGTGAGCGATCGCGCCCTTTAAACCACCACTGCTCTTGATTTTGTCAAGACCCTATACTCAAACACGGAACACAGCCAAAGCACACCACGCGATCGCAGCCAGAGATATACGTTGCTGGAAATCGCTGGATGTTATCGGCTATAATTCTCCACATTGCTTGAGTCGGTGCCATTAGAACAATCACGGTTTTCAACTAGCGCTGGTATGAGTATACCGGGTTGGCAGCCTTAGAATCACCCTTTTTGCGGATTTCTTAAAATCTCGATCTTCAAGAGGGATTGGGGATTAGGGCAAAGCAAATACAGCGCTGCCTCATGGACATGGTATAGTCTGCCTAATGCCTATTAGGGTTTGACTTGTTGGAACAGGGGTGGTTCTATATTAATCCCTATCAGGGATTGAAATAAAAGCACAAAACAAGAAGTTCGTAATGACCGCCTCTGGAACTCAACAACTGCGTCTTCTCTGGTCAGACTTACCCGTGCGTCGGCGGGGTGCGCTGATTATTGCCATTCCCATTTTGTGTCTTTTAACTTCAGTAGTAGCGTTTGCGGCACTTCAACGCAGTAACGCAGTGGCGCAACAGTATGTAGACCATACTCAAAAGGTGCTTTTGTATGCCAATCGCTTGCTCACAGCTTTAGTGAATGCCGAAACTGGAGTTCGGGGTTATGCTCTAACGAATCGCCCTGAATATCTGCAACCCTATGATGCTGGGATGGCTAGCATTCCTCACACTATCGAGGAACTGAGTCAGCTAGTCAAAAATAAACCAGAACAGGAACAACGAGTCCGAGAGATTCAATCGCTTTCCCAGCGAAAAATCGACATTATGAACCAAAATGTGGCTAGGTTAAGAGCCATCCAACAAGGAGCCACTGACACCTTCAGATTGGATGCTCAAGACAAAATCACTATGGATGCCATTCGTCGGCAAATTACTGATTTTTCTAGGGAAGAGGAGATACTGCTTTCTCAGCGCAAACAGGAATTAAACCAGCAGCAGGTAATTACCATAGGCGTACTAGGCACTACGGTAATACTTGGGGTGGTAGGCTCGCTGGCAGCTGTGTATCTGTTTGACCAGTTAGACCGGGAACTCGCAGAACGGCAAACTGGCTTGCGCGAAAGTAACATTCGCATCCAAGCAATTTTGGATAATGTGGTTGATGGGATTATTACTATCAATGAGCAGGGACACCTGGAGTCTTTTAATAAAGCTGCGGGGATGATGTTTGGTTATGAACCGGAGGAAGTTGTTGGCAAAAACCTGAAACTCTTGCTGGCACAATACTTTAGCGGTGATAGCGTCCAAACTCTGAACCGCTTTGTTGGCAATGACTATTCCAAAATTCGGCGGCTGCAAGAGACGGTGGGACAGCGGCAGAATGGGACAGTGTTCCCGATGGAGTTAGTCTTTAGCGAAATGCGATTGGACAATCAGCACCTGTTAATTGGGATTGTCCGCGACATTACGGAGCGCAAACAGTCGGAGGAAATTCTGCGAAAACAAGCGACTCTGCTCGACTTGGCGAATGATACGATTATTGTGCGCGATCGCCACGATCTGATTACCTATTGGAATCAGGGTGCAGTGCGGATTTATGGCTGGAGAAAAGAAGAAGCGATTGGTCAATTGAGCCATGCCTTATTCAAAACCGAATTTCCGCAACCGTTAGAAGAAATTCAAGAAGTCTTCCAAGAAGAAGGTTATTGGAAGGGTGAAGTTGTTCACACCAAGCGCGACGGAAGCAAGATTACTGTTTCTAGTCGTTGGTCGTTGCAGGTGGATGATGACGGGGAACCGTTAGCAATTCTGGAAATTAACAGCGACATCACCGACCGCAAAAAAGCTGAAGAAGATTTGCGATCGCGTGCAGGAGAATTAGCCAGACTAGGTTCTATCCTGGTTCAAACTAACACCGCCCTAGAAAAACGCAACCAAGAACTCGACCAGTTTGCTTATATTGTCTCCCATGACCTGAAAGCACCCTTGAGAGCGATCGCTAACCTCTCCACTTGGATTGAAGAAGATTTACCTGGTCAATCCGAAGAAACCCAGCACAATATAACTTTACTGCGATCGCGCGTTCATCGTATGGAAGCACTGATCGATGGCATCCTCCATTATTCCCGCGTCGGAAGAGTCAAAGCATCAGTTGAAAAAGTGGACGTTGCTAACTTACTAGCAGAGATCGTAGACTCCCAAGCACCCCCACCCGCCTTTACTATCAGCGTACAACCGGGAATGCCCACTCTTTCCACCCAACGCCTGCTCTTACAACAAGTTTTTGCCAACCTGCTTTCCAACGCCATCAAACACCACGATCGAGCCGATGGAACGGTGACAATATCTGTTCAAGACCAAGGCAACTTTTACGAATTTGCCGTAGCAGATGATGGCCCAGGAATTGCTACCGAGTACCATGAGAGAGTTTTTGAGATTTTTCAAACCTTAAAAGCCCGCGATACAGCAGAAAACACTGGCGTTGGTTTATCTCTGGTTAAAAAAATTGTCGAGGCTCAAGGGGGAAGCGTCCGCTTGGAATCTCAAATAGGTCAAGGATCGACATTTCGCTTTACCTGGTCTAAATCTGCGCCAAGAAGCGAGGAGTTAGAAGTTATGAGTTAGGAGTTGAGAGGCGAGAAGTTTGCTCGTTAAATACACGCCTATAGGCTGTAGACGAAGCGTTCCCTAAGGGTAAGGTAGCTTAGTTTGTATACCCGCGTGTAGAGACTTTGCTAGCAAAGTCTCTACATTTAGAAGGCGTTTTTACTCAAAACGCAAAACTATGAAAAAAATTGGTCGCCCTCCTAGTGGTGGATGCCGAAGAAGCTGTTGTGTGGCATTTTGTCATTAGGAGGATGGAGCTTTTGCCTAGTGGTTTGCTCTCAGCTTATGCGTTACGGTGTCCCTATAGTAGCGGTAATACTAGCTTTGCTAATTAAACTGCTAGTAGACACTCTAAATATAAATAGTGAAAAAAATAGCTATTTTAGCTTGATTTTTATCGCTATTTTAATTGGTGTCTTGTATGGTGGCATCCAAAGAGGAATGTTAACCTCTGTTTTAGCCACTTTCTTGCAGGTAAAAAAGCATCAAGAAACTAGAAGCGGCCAAAGTAAAACTACTTTGGCGACAACAAGCGTAGCGAGTGTGGTTAATACTTATCGCCAAAAGCTGCAAGGCGATCGCGCTATCCCTACCCAAAAGCAAGAAACTACACAAGATGCACTCCAGATACTCAGCTTCCATCTAGAAAACTCACCACTAGCAGTCATTGAGTGGGATAGTAACTTTCGGGTGATCAAGTGGTCGCAGCAAGCCGAAACCCTATTCGGATGGGACGACCAACTAATGGGTAAACATCCGAGCGAATGGAAATTCGTAGTACCTGAAGATTTGGCATCTGTCAATGGGGTAGTATCCCGGTTACTCAATGGCAGCGAACGGCGTAATATTTCTCAAAACCGGAACTATAGGAAAGATGGCTCGATTATCTACTGCGAGTGGTACAACTCGGCTTTAGTAGATGAGTCGGGGAATGTGGTTTCGGTGCTGTCTCTGGTTTTAGATATTACTGAGCGACAGCAGACGGAAGCAGCGCTGCGTAAAAGTGAGGAGAGACTGCGGTTATCCCTAGACGCGGGAGTAATAGGGATTTGGGACTGGAACATTCTGACGGGGGAGCTGGCGTGGTCGGATACGCTGGAACCTATGAATGCTATAGCTACTGGAAGCGGGACTTTTGCCGATTTTATTGAAAAGATTTATCCTGAAGACCGGGAGTTTGTAGAGAAAGCGATCGCGCAATCTGTAGAGCGGAAAACCAATTACGCCATTGAATTCCGGATTATTTCCCCTAACGGCAATATCTGCTGGATTGGGGGAAAAGGTCAGGTTTTTTGCGACGAAACAGGAAATGCAGTCAGAATGCTCGGCGTGTGCATGGATATCACCGAGAATAAGCGATCGCAAGCAGCATTGCGAGAAAGCGAAGAACGTTTCCGCACAATGGCAGATAGTGCGCCAGTGTTGTTATGGATGTCCGGGACAGATGCACTGTGTAATTTCTTCAATCAAAGTTGGCTTACCTTCACGGGACGAACTCTGGAGGAAGAAATGGGCAACGGTTGGACTCAAGGGGTGCATCGAGATGATTTCCAACGTTGCTTAGATACCTACATGACGGCTTTTAACGCCCGCGAAAATTTCCAGATGGAATACCGTCTTTTGCGTGCAGATGGGGAGTATCGCTGGGTTTTGGATAGAGGAAGACCGCGATTTATACCCGATGACACTTTTGCTGGCTATATTGGCTCTTGTATTGACATCACCGAGCGCAAAAAAGCTGAAGAAGATTTGCTTACCCGTGCGAAGGAATTAACCCGTCTGAGTGGTATTCTCGCCCAGACTAACATTGACCTAGAGAAACGCAACAAAGAACTCGACCAGTTTGCTTATATTGTCTCCCATGACTTGAAGGCACCATTGAGAGCGATCGCAAATCTCTCGACTTGGATTGAAGAAGATATCGAAGATAAACTCGACCCGGAAACGCGCCATAACATGGATTTACTGCGGGGGCGCGTTCATCGCATGGAAGCATTAATTAATGCACTTTTGCAGTATTCCCGCATCGGACGGGTGAACAAACCACCAGAACTTGTAAACTTAGCAACCTTACTGCCAAACATTATCGGCTCCTTGGCAGCTCCTCCAACCTTTACCATCACTATAGAGCCGGGAATGCCAACGTTATTTACACAACGCTTGCTCTTAGAGCAAGTGTTTGCTAATCTGCTGAGCAACTGTATTAAACACCACCCTTGGTCAGAGGGAAATGTGACAATATCTGTCCAGAATAGAGAAACCTGCTACGAATTTGCGGTCGTAGATGACGGAAATGGGATCGCTCCCCAATATCATGAAAAAGTTTTCGTGATGTTTCAGACACTGGAAGCGCGAGACAAGGTAGAAAATACTGGTGTTGGTCTAGCTATTGTTAAGAAAATTATTGAACAGCAAGGAGGAACAATTTGGCTGGAATCTCAATTAGGGCAAGGAGCAACTTTCTATTTCACCTGGCCCAAACAGCCAAAAAGTAAGTAATTTGGGACTGGGGGAGGATGCTCCCAATTACCAGTTTTAATTATTTTTAGAATATGGAAGGTAAAATGACAAATCTGTTGCTTGTTGATGACGATGAAGTTGATGTGATGACGGTGCGACGAGCCTTTAAAAAAAACAATATCACCAATCCCTTTTATGTCGCCCACAATGGGTTAGAAGCGCTGGCTATTTTGCGGGATGAGGACAATGTAACAAAAATTCCGCGAGAGCGTCGGTTAATCTTACTCGACCTAAATATGCCGAAAATGGGCGGAATTGAGTTTTTGCGAGAGTTGCGGGCAGATCCGGAACTCCGATCAACGCCCGTGATTGTCCTCACTACTTCCAATGAAGACAAAGATAAGGTGGAAGCTTATAATTTGAATGTGGCAGGCTATATTCTTAAACCAGTAACATTTACTAAATTTGTGGAAGCAGTGGCAACACTCAATCAATACTGGATGCTCAGTGAAATGCCGTAATTAGTCAGTTGTCAAGTTGAAACGTTAGAAATTATTACAACACATTAAAACTTGGAGATATTCAAACTTTAAAACGTCAACAGACAACAGACTAAAACTAATTTACATGGAAGAAACTTTAAAGATACTGATAGTTGATGACGATGAAGTAGATCGAATGGCGGTGCGGCGATCGCTAAAAACTGCTGGCATAAAAATGGAAGTGGTGGAAGCAATCAATTGTCAAGAAGCGATCGCATCTTTAAGTCATGATGATTTTGACTGCGTTTTCCTTGACTATCGCCTCCCTGACGGTGACGGACTGAGCTTGGTGCAAGATATCCGTTCGTCTGGTTTCAAAGCCGCCCTGGTAGTATTAACTGGCCAAGGAGACGAACAAATCGCCGTTGAGGTGATGAAAGCAGGTGCATCAGATTATATTTCTAAAAGCAAAGTCTCCCCAGAAAGTCTCGCCCGCTCACTCAGAAATGCCATTCGGCTGAATCGGGCTGAAACGCTTGCCCAGAGAGCAAATCAGCTACTCCAAGAAAGCGAACAACGCTACCGATTTGTTCTAGAAGGATCAAACGACGGGATTTGGGACTGGGATATCATTAGAAACCAAATTTACTGCAATGAGCGCTGTTTTGAAATCACTGGCTTGTCCGGTGATGGGTTTGTAAGCACTTACGATGCGTTTTGTCAACTAATACATCCAGAAGATAGACAGCGGATCATCGAGATCGTTACCGCTCACCTAGAGCTAGAGCGTGAATGTAATGTGGAATTTAAACTGCGCCATGTCTCCGGGGAATATCGTTACTGTATTGCCAAAGGCAAAGCGCAACGGGATAGCACAGGCAAAGCGTTTCGGATGTCAGGTATTATTAGCGACATTACAGAACGCAAGCAAGCCTTAGAAAGGCAGCGTTTCCTGGCTGAGGCTAGTGCCGTCCTTTCTGCTTCCCTAGACTACCAGGCGACTATGGAAACTCTGGCGCGACTGGTGGTGAATCACATAGCAGACTTGTGCCTAATAGACATTCTGGAAGCGGATGGCTTAGTGCGTCGGCTGGGGGCGGCTGTTTCAGATCCTAGCAAAGAAAATTTGGTGCGCCAGCTAAAGCACCGCTACCCGCCGGACATCGACGGAGGACATCCGGCGATGAAAGTGTTGCGTACTGGCAACTCGGAATTAGTTCGAGAAATTACCGACGATATGCTGGAAGCAGCTACCCACGATGCCGAACACCTGCAAATAGTTCGGGATATCGGCTTCCGCTCTTATATAGTAGTGCCGCTATTGGTGCGCGGGCGGGCGCTAGGGGCGATTTCGTTGGTTTGCACCCAAGCAAAAGGAGCCTACGACGTATCAGACTTAGCGCTGGCGGAAGAACTCGCCCGTCGTGCGGCCTTATCGGTGGAAAATGGGCAACTATATCGGGAAGCGCAGGAAGCGAGTAATAATTTACGCAAGGCAATTATCATTCTGGGGGAACAACAGCAACAACTGCGGACGCTACAGCAACTGACAAATTTACTCAACCAGCGTCTGTCAGATTTACCAGGGTTGTTGCGGGTGATGGTGCAAGCGGTTTGCGATGCGATCGCAGGCGCTGAGTTTTGTTTCATAATGTTGCAAAATCCCCAATGCGATCGCTTGGTGCTGACGGTCACGGCGGGAATAGGTACAGACAAGTTGCAGCTAGAAAATGGCTTTGCTTCAGAGGAAGGATTGCTTTCTCAGGTGTTTTTGACAGGAATTTCCCAGCTGATTCAGGACGAGGAAAGAGGGAAAGAGGGACACAGCCAAACAGGTTCCGAGATGGCTGCTTCGATGTATGTGGTGGCGATTGAGTCCGCGCAAGCGGGACGGCTAGGAGTGCTGGCGATTGGTAATTGGGAAGACTCTCATGCTTTTGACCAGGAAGACGGATTTCTACTGGCGGCGGTGGGAGAACAAGCAGCGATCGCTATCAATAATGCTCGTCTGATTAATACTTTAGAGGAGCGAGAGGAACGTTTAGCTTATCAGAATGAAATCTTGGGTCAACAAAACCGGGATCTGGAAAGCCTTTCAATTCAGATTCAACTGCAAAACCTGCAACTAATGGAAGCTGCTAAATTGAAATCGCAGTTTCTCGCCACCATGTCCCACGAACTGCGGACACCAATGAATGCTGTGATTGGGTTTTCTCAGTTACTGTTGCGCCAGCGGCAAAATCCGCTTACAGAACACCAAGAAGACATGGTGCAACGGATTCTCAGCAATGGCAAACACCTGTTAACGCTAATCAATGACATTCTCGACTTATCGAAAATTGAAGCCGGAAAACTGGAACTCAAACCAGACGAATTTAACCTGGTGCATCTAGTCAGAGCAACCACTGATGAATTGCGATCGCTTGCTTCGGAAAAGCACCTGAGTTTAGAGGTTCAGGCAGATTTAGCTAACCCGCAAATAATCAACGATAGCGCTCGCGTGCGGCAAATTTTGGTAAATCTTCTTTCCAATGCGATTAAGTTTACCGATTCCGGTGGTGTATGGGTCAAGCTGTGGGAAGTTTCTCCTAATGAAGTTGCGATCGCTGTTAAAGATACAGGTATTGGCATTGCCCAGGAAAACATAAACCATATTTTTGAAGAATTTCGGCAAGTCGATCAATCCCTCTCCAAAAGGTATGCTGGTACAGGTTTGGGACTTGCGATCACTAGCTCATTAGTACAATTAATGCACGGTAAAATATCAGTAGTGAGTAAGCTGGGACAAGGGTCTACTTTTGAAGTAGTGTTGGCTCGCAACGTTAGTAAGTAAGTCAGCGGAGGTTGGACTCGCGCGTCAGCCTATTTTTCCCCCCTGGAGGGATGTGAAGTTTGAGCAGGTGAGAAACCAAAGTATAATTAATATTAACTAACCGATAATTAATAAGTAATAAGCAATAAATAATCGCTACCATAGAAGTCCTATTTGATTTGTAAATTTAGGACTCAGGAGAGGAAGTCGCAGGTGATACTACCAACGAAAGAGCCGTGAAACAAATTTCCGGCTGAAAGCTCAAACCCGTTGAAACTGACATCTTGCACCATTCTCAATTACCCATACTGCCAGCCAGAGACAGAAATGTCTAAACCTTGCGTGCGAGCCAACTGCTGGAATCGTTTGATATCTTGAAGTAACAAAAG
>NZ_JAMPKJ010000054.1 GCF_039962115.1 Funiculus sociatus GB2-C1
ACCAAGAACATTCTGTTGAATGAGGGGATTCGCGCTTGGATGGCTCCTCAAGATCAGCCTCACGAGAACTTTGAGTTCCCTGAAGAAGTTCTGCCTCGCGGTAACGCGCTGTAGAATTTTAGATTTTGCGGAGGCGAAGAAGTTTCTCAGCCTCCGATGATTTTAGGTTAATCTTCAATCTAGAATCTCAAATCTAAAATCTAAAGTCGATACCTGGTTTGGTTAATGACAATAGAGGTTTTACCCCGTGCAAACGTCATTTAATAACAGTTTCGTTACAGGCGCCGGACGCGACCAAGAGTCCTCCGGATTCGCCTGGTGGGCGGGTAACGCCCGTCTGATCAACCTGTCTGGTAAGTTGCTGGGCGCTCACGTTGCCCACTCTGGTCTGATTGTCTTCTGGGCGGGAGCGATGACTTTATTTGAAATCGCTCACTTTGTTCCAGAAAAGCCTATGTACGAACAGGGCTTAATCCTACTACCTCACCTTGCCTCCCAAGGCTGGGGTGTTGGTCCTGGTGGTGAAGTTATCAACACCTTCCCCTACTTCGTAGTTGGTGTTCTGCACCTGATTTCCTCCGCCGTTCTGGGCATAGGTGGTATTTACCACGCAGTTCGCGGCCCCGAAACCCTGGAAGGATACTATTCCTTCTTTGGCTACGACTGGAAAGATAAGAATAAAATGACCACCATCATTGGGATTCACCTGATCCTGTTGGGAATCGGTGCTTTCCTGTTGGTGATTAAGGCGATGTTCTTTGGTGGTCTGTATGACACCTGGGCGCCCGGTGGTGGTGATGTTCGCGTCATAAGCAGTCCCACTCTTAACCCAGCAGTAATCTTCGGCTATCTGCTTAAGTCTCCCTTCGGTGGCGACGGCTGGATTGTTAGCGTCGATAACCTGGAAGATGTCGTCGGCGGTCACATCTGGGTTGGCTTAATTTGCATTTTCGGTGGTATTTTCCACATCCTTACCAAGCCTTTTGCTTGGGCGCGTCGCGCTTTAATCTGGTCTGGAGAAGCTTACCTCTCCTACAGCATAGGCGCTGTATCCTTGATGGCTTTTGTTGCCGCTTGTTTCGTCTGGTTTAACAACACCGTTTATCCCAGCGAATTCTACGGCCCGACTGGCCCGGAAGCTTCTCAAGCGCAAGCTTTGACCTTCCTGATCCGCGACCAACGCTTAGGTGCTAACGTCGGTTCTGCACAAGGCCCGACAGGCTTGGGTAAATATCTGATGCGATCGCCTACTGGAGAAATCATCTTCGGTGGTGAAACAATGCGCTTCTGGGATTTCCGTGGCCCTTGGCTGGAGCCTCTGCGCGGCCCTAACGGTCTTGACCTGAACAAAATCAAGAACGACATTCAACCTTGGCAAGCTCGTCGCGCTGCTGAGTACATGACCCATGCTCCTCTGGGTTCTCTGAACTCTGTGGGCGGCGTGGCTACGGAGATCAACTCGTTTAACTACGTGTCTCCCCGTTCCTGGTTGGCGTGCTTCCACTTTGTGATGGGTTTCTTCTTCCTAGTCGGTCACTTGTGGCACGCTGGTCGCGCCCGCGCTGCTGCTGCTGGCTTTGAGAAAGGTATTGACCGTGAAACCGAGCCAGTGCTGTCTATGCCTGACCTCGACTAATAGTTTTGAGTTTTGAATTAGAAACTCATAACTGATAAATGAAAAGGCTCCTGTGTGAAAGCAGGAGCCTTTTTGTTGTTGGTGAAATTACGGTGGACGCTGCCTCGAAATCAGGGCTACGCTGTCAGCAGTCTCAACACAGTCACCGTGCAAGATTGGAGTGCAGAAAGCTTGTGAATGCCGAAAACAAAATCGAAAGATTATTCGAGGCAATTCAGTCATCTGATGTTGAACAAGTTCGTCAACTTCTAAACTCTGGAGTTGATGCTAATAGCAAAAATGTCAAAGGTCAGCATCCACTGGTGTTAGCCTCTAGCATTGGCAACTTAGATATAGTTAAGGCTTTGCTGACAGCAGGGGCAAATGTTAATGCTAAATCTGGAATAGCTAAAAGTCCCAAGTTTAACCCAACTATTTCTGTGTCATCAATACCGGGAAATGCCAGCCTGGGAGAGATGATAAGCGAAGCACTTGAAGATGCTCCTGATGAAGCAAAAAGCTTTTATACAGGCTTTACGCAGTTCGTTGATGCTTTCTCAACTGAAAAGAGCATCAATAGTGCGAGTACCAATAAGCAGCAGGAATCTTCCCAAGTTGAAGATGTAGAGGACGAGGAGGAAGATGTTGATGAGGGGAAAGAAAAAACGGCATTGATAGCAGCGATCGCTTCCGGTCATGTCGAGGTTGTAAAAACTTTACTCAACGCTGGTGCTGAGGTCAATCCCAAAACCTGGTATGACGATATACCCCTCGTATTTGCAGCTCAAAAGGGGCAAGCCGAGATTGTCCGCGCCTTGATTGATGCTGGTGCTAATTTTAATCTCGGTTTTGATTTCACGCCTCTTTATGAAGCTGCAACAGAGGGACATAGCGAAATCGTAAAAATTTTGCTTGAGGCTGGTGCTGACGTAAATCAGACTGACGAAGATGGTCATACAGCACTAATGACAGCAGCTTATGAGGGTCATTTAGAAGTAGTGAAATTATTGGTAGAAGCAGGTGCTGATGTAAATGCTTGGGGACAGGGAGATACTCCTTTGCTTCGTGCTGCTACTGGGGGACAGCAAGAAGTTTACGATTATCTGTATCCGCTGGTTTCTGAAGACATCCGAAAGTATGGGGAGAAAGAAATTGGGAAGGGTGTGAAGAGAAAGGAGCGGTTAAAGAAGAAGGATGTTGAAGACTTCATTGATGCGGCAATGATGGGAAATATAGAAGCAGTAAAGGCAGCAATTGAGGCAGGGATAGACATTAATGCTATTGGCTCTAATGGTGAAACTGCCCTAATGTATGCGGCTCATTACGTTCATATTCCCGTAGTCCAAGCTCTAATTGATGCAGGTGCTAATCTAAATATCTTGAGCGAAGAAGATGGACTCGGTGAAGGAGAAACCGCTTTGATGCACCTAGCTGGAAGCTTTTTTGCAACAGGAAAACGCGCTGAGGTGGTCAAAATATTAGTGGAAGCGGGAGCGAACATCAATCTCAAAGGTAAGGATGGTCGTACCGCCCTGATGTGCGCTACTATGGCGCGTTATGCCGATTCGATACAGGCTTTGATAGAAGCCGGTGCAGACCTTGATGCTAGAGATGATGATGGCAATACAGCGATGATGCTGGCTGAGGGTAACAGACATCGTAAAATTGTTCGCCTGCTCAAACAAGCGGGTGCTTCAGAAGGGGGAATGAATGATATTGCCTTAATTCAAGCAGCCTCTGACGGAAATGCCGAACAGGTTAGAGCGTTAATTCAAGCAGGCGCGGACGTTAATCGCAGGACGAATAGCACCGCGTTATGCAATGCAGCTTCAAGAGGGCATGATGAAATCGTGAGGATGCTGATTGAAGCTGGTGCAGACGTAAACAAAAGAGCCTTCGCTGGCTCTTTTAATCCGCTACTCCATGCTGCCTCTCAGGGATACCTTGATATCGTTCGCGCCTTGGTAGAAGCGGGTGCAGATGTGAATGCGAGGGTTGAAGATTACTGTAATGCACTTGAATATGCTGAGTTGGGCATGATGAAAGGGCATCACAAAGGTAGACAACACGCCGAGGTGATTGAATTACTCAAGCAAGCAGGTGCTACCAAGTCGCAAGATTTTTAATCGGAAGATATCGCGATCGCATTCCCCCTTCCTCCCGCACAAACAAAAAAAATGGGGATGAGTCACCTCACCCCCATCTATTAGCAATTAGCTACTACAGAGTTGGCACAAATTGCTCTTTTTCAGGAACCTCTGTGTACTCAGCCACAATTTGGCGGAACTCTTCACCGTCAATTGTTTCCTTCTCAATCAACAAATCAACGAGACGGTCAACCACTTCGCGGTTTTGGCGCATGATCTGACAGGCCTCTTCGTAGCAATGAGCAACAATTGAGCGTACCTGAGCATCAATCCGAGAAGCAATTTCCTCAGAATATTCGCTGCGGCTTGTCCAATCTCGACCTAAAAATACTTCCCCACTCTGGCTTTCTAAAGACAGGGGTCCGAGGTCAGACATCCCGAAGCGAGTTACCATTTGCCGTGCTAGTCCTGTAACCTGTTGCAGGTCGCCGCCAGCACCAGTGGTGATTTCCGAATCGCCAAAGATAACTTCCTCAGCAGCACGTCCGCCTAAAGCGCCTTTAATGCGCGCTAGGAGTTGCGATCGCGAAACCAATCCTGAATCCTCAGATGGAGTAAACCAGGTTAAACCGCGTGCTTGTCCTCGTGGAACCAGAGTTACTTTCTGTACGGGGTCGTGATCGGGAACCAGGGTGCCAATAATCCCGTGACCGATTTCATGGTAGGCAATCAGTCGCTTGCTCTTGCTGTCTACTAGAGGCGTGCCTTCCATCCCAGCAACCACTCGGTCTACAGCGTCGTTGATTTCCAACATAGTGATGGCATCTTTACGACGACGAGCTGTTAAAATTGCACCCTCGTTGAGCAGGTTGGCTAAGTCAGCACCTGTGAAACCTGGGGTACGACGAGCGATCGCTTCTAAGGATACTTCCGGAGCAATTTTTTTGTTGCGGGCGTGTACTTCCAGAATTGCCACACGACCTTTCAAGTCGGGAGCATCGACCATTACTTGACGGTCAAAGCGTCCCGGACGCAATAAGGCGGAATCTAGTACATCGGGGCGGTTGGTGGCAGCAATAATAATAATCCCGGTATTGCCTTCAAAGCCGTCCATCTCGGTCAGCAACTGGTTGAGGGTTTGTTCCCTCTCGTCGTTACCGCCACCAATTCCAGCGCCGCGTTGCCGTCCTACAGCGTCAATTTCATCGATGAAAATCAGACAAGGGGCGTTTTCTTTGGCTTTTTTGAACAAGTCGCGGACGCGGGATGCACCAACGCCGACAAACATTTCCACGAACTCAGATCCAGAGATGCTGAAAAATGGGACTCCAGCTTCGCCGGCGATCGCTTTTGCCAATAAAGTCTTACCAGTTCCCGGAGGGCCTACTAACAGCACTCCTTTGGGAATTCTCGCTCCCACTGCTGTAAACCGTTCCGGTTGCTTCAGGAAGGTAACAACTTCTTCTAGTTCTTCTTTGGCTTCTTCAATCCCAGCTACATCGTCAAATTTGATTCCTGTTTTTGCTTCCATCTGGAATCTGGCTCTGGATTTGCCAAAGTTCATCGCTTGACCGGGGCCACCAGGAATGTTGCTAGAGCGACGGAACAAGAAAAACAGCCCAGCAATCAACAGAATCGGGAAAATCAAATTTCCCAGAAATCCCCAAATAGCGCCGTCGTTACGGGCTGGATGGGTATCAAAGCTGATATTAGCTTTTCTGAGCTGAGAAATCAGTTCTGGAGCATTTGATGGCAAATCTACCCGCAGCCGCTGTATTCGGTTATCCAGGTCTGGATCGACGGCTTCCACAATTGCCGTCCGACCACCATCGTATAGGTCAACACTGGTTAAGCGACCGTCATTGAGATATTCCAAAAAGCGCCCGTAGGTCATGCGAGTGCTGGCGGTGTTCTTACCCATGTCAGCAGGAGCGGCAGCAAATGCCCCTTGCCACAGGAAAAACCCGATTACCAAGGCTGGTAATGTCCAAAGAACTAATATTCTCCAAGAAAATTTCATAAGCTAGTGGGGTCTCCAAACGGTTAATATATGCAGATTCAATCCAGCTCTGGAGTCATGACAAAGACTAAATGAGCGCAGTATCTTCGCTGTTTTTTTTCACTCGTGCAATCTGGCGAGCCTGAGTGAGGCGTTAGTAAACATTTTAACGTTGAACTTAATCAAATTTAACTTAATTCTCAGGATTAGGGCAACTAATGGCTAGTTAATACTACAAGAGATGTAAATTGTCAATCGCCGAAATGGGAGTTAATTTTTTGAATTTTGCTTTAATCACGGGAGATAGCCAGCAGCCTTTAATACGGTTTCTGAACTGAGGCTACATATCGCGTCCTAAATTATAAAAAGAGCTAATGATTCGTGAAGGCGAGATACCCGACTTCTCTAAGAAGTCGGGTATCTGAAGGGCTGGCACCTCACAACTCTGCCGAGGATCGCTATATGTTTCTTCCAGAGCGATCGCTAGATCAAACATTAATCCAAAAAGGTATGACGCGCCCGCTTCCGAGGTTTAAGCCACGAGAAGCAGACGCGCCAATGTAGTCAATTTAGATTATGAGGATGAAAGCCTTCCGGGGCAGTTTCAACCCTAGTAGGTTTCTACGTGCCAGCGACCAGCTTTCTTCATCGCCCGTTGGTATTCAGTCCAGTTCACCCCTTGCTTGGCGGCGACGGCAGAAAGCGCTTCATCAATGCCACCTTCCATACCCTTCAATCCACAGATGTAGGTGTGGGTATTGTCTTTCTGCATCAGTTCCCAAAGTTTTTCAGCATTCTCAGCAATCCGGTCTTGGATGTACATTCTGCCGCCTTGGGGGTTTTTCTGTTCGCGACTGATGGCGTAGGTCAGGCGGAGGTTGTCCGGGTACTTATCCTGCAACTCTTCCAATTCTTCTTTATAGAGGATGTTGGGAGTTGTAGCGATACCAAAGAAGAGCCATGCCAAACCGTTGAACTTATAGTCGGGGTTGGCTGCTCTTTCGGCATCTTTGAACATCCGCCATAGGTAAGCGCGGAATGGCGCAATTCCAGTTCCTGTTGCCATCATAATAATCGTGGCATTCGGATCGTCTGGAAGCAGCATTTCCTTACCAGTTGGCCCGGTGATTTTCACTTCATCCCCAGGCTGGAGACCGCAGATGTGGCTAGAGCAAACACCATAGACCATTTCGCCAGTCTCAGGATGCTTGTACTCTAGTCTCCGGACGCACAGGGATACAGTCTTGTCATCAACTGCATCACCGTGACGAGTTGAAGCAATCGAGTAGAGCCTGAGTTTTTCCGGTTTGCCTTTCTTGTCGATTCCCGGCGGGATGATACCAATACTTTGACCTTCTAAATATCGTAAATCCCCCTCAGAAATATCGAAGGTGACGTGACGACAAGTGCCGATTCCGCCCTCACGAACCATTTCTTCATTGCTGATACACCGACCAATAAAGGGATTATTCGGACGGTAGATATTAACGGGAATATCTTTTTCAGTCTTTTCCTTTGCTTGAGTCATAGGCTTGCTTTCTTCTCCTGCTTTCTTGTCCTGTGCTGCGGGTTGTGAAGAAGTGGCTTGCCCATTCGCTTCGCTTGTTTGTGCCACAGAGCGGTTGGCTAAAGAGCCATTCATGCTGCTGTCAACACTCAGTTGCTGGATGTTGACAATTTTGCCACCCATGCGAGCGATCCGCCGCATTTCTTGGTTCATGCGGCTGTATGGCACTGTGATGAATACGCTACCACTGCGACGAATGGGGTAGTTCATTTGGTCAGTTTGTTCGTTCTGACGCAGACCCACCACTTCATAAACAAAGACGCGGCTCCCAGATTCTGTATTCGCAGTACCGTTGGCTGTGCTTGAGTTATACATTAGCTGTTAAATATCTCCTCCGATCCCAGGTTCACTTAACATTCTGCTACAAAGCGCACTCCTAAAGCACATACCATCTGTACTTAGCGATTGATCAAAATGGAGCGCGATCGCTCACTTTAGGGTCGTCACCATTGGGAGAGCGCCCAGTTTCTTAGCCGAGAACCCAATGTTTGCACTTCCACAATACAGAGTCATCCCAGCAGAGAATGTCGCTATTGAGTCAATTTAATTTTTTCTTTCTAAAAATGCGCTCGTAAAGCGTAGCATAAGAACTGAGCGAGATAATTCTAATCACAGTCAGCCTTGTAGCGTTTATCTCATTCTGGTAAGATACAGTGTAGCAGCTAGTATTAAATACTTACTGGACTGGGCTTGAGTCGTCCCCAACGGGCAACAGCTTTCAGCTGTGCTGTATGTTCAGAATGGTTATGCTTTAGTGCTTATGCCACCGCATAAAAACCGAGGGGAACCTCTTGGCTAGGGATTTAGATTGCTTAAAACTACTGAAAAGAAAATTTTTTGCGTTAGAGGGAAGCTATGACCAGTCAGCTGGATCGTGTGGTTTTAATTGGTGTTGCTGGAGACTCCGGATGCGGTAAGTCCACATTTTTGCGCCGATTGACAGATTTGTTTGGGGAAGATTTTGTGACGGTGATCTGCTTGGACGATTACCACAGTTTGGATCGTAAGCAGCGCAAAGAAACGGGAATTACAGCGCTAAACCCGAAAGCGAATAACTTCGATCTGATGTACGAGCAGATCAAAGCGCTGAAGAACGGTAAGAGTATCGATAAGCCAATTTACAACCACGAAACCGGCGCGATTGATCCACCAGAGCGAGTAAACCCTAACCACATTATCGTGATCGAGGGACTTCACCCTTTGTATGATGAGCGAGTGCGATCGCTTCTAGACTTCAGCGTGTACCTAGATATCAGCGATGAAGTCAAAATCGCCTGGAAAATTCAGCGAGATATGGCTGAGCGCGGACACACCTACGCTGATGTCATGGCTGCCATCAACTCTCGCCGCCCAGACTTTACCGCCTACATTGAGCCGCAGAAGGAACACGCTGATGTTGTGATCCAGGTTTTGCCGACCCAATTAGTCAAGGAGGAAAAGGAAGGCAAGATTCTGCGGGTACGTCTAATTCAGCGAGATGGTGTGGAAGGCTTTGAGCCAGCTTACCTATTTGATGAAGGGTCAACAATTGATTGGAGACCCTGCGGACGCAAACTCACCTGCGGCTATCCTGGCATCAAGATGTACTACGGGCCAGATAGCTACTATGGTCACGAGGTTTCTATTCTGGAAGTGGATGGTCAGTTTGAAAAGCTAGAGGAAGTTATCTACATCGAAAGCCACCTCAGCAAGACTTCTGCCAAGTACCACGGCGAACTGACAGAACTGTTGCTTCATCACCGGGAGTATCCAGGCTCTAACAATGGTACTGGGTTGTTCCAGGTGTTAGTAGGTCTGAAGATGCGGGCGACATACGAGCGCTTAACTTCTGGAAAAAGCCAGCCTCTGGCAGCTACGAAAGTGTAATTAAAGGCTCTCATGCTCTCAGCCAAAAGAAAAGAGCGTTAAGAGCTTCCAGAGTCCCAACTATTAAATTTGATGATGAACAACGCGAGAAACTGACAAAAGTCTCTCGCGTTTTGTTTTGACTTTAACCAGCTGATGACGGCGTGTGAGTATTGAATGCTTGCTTTACGTTTAAATTCCTTGACATTTCCTAAACTGAGAAATGTAAAGATATCGTAATCTTGCATCTTATGTTCCTCAAACCGAATCAACGCACAAAGTTAGACGATACGGATGATACGCTGTTCTACTCCTACCCGCGCTTTGTGACGCACGTAGACGAAGGCTTCATTAAACAGCTGACAGATTTATATAGAGAACGGCTGAAGCCAAATACTCGCATCTTGGACATGATGAGCAGCTGGGTTTCCCATCTACCAGAGGAGATGGAATTTGCTCACATCGAAGGACACGGACTCAACGAGGAGGAACTGGCGCGCAATTCCCGTCTAGACCATTACTTTGTACAAGATTTAAACAAAAATCCTAAGTTACCCTTGCCAGATGGTGATTTTGACGCGGTTCTCATCTGCGTTTCGGTGCAGTATCTCCAATACCCGGATGCGGTGTTTTCTGAGATTCACCGGGTTCTGAAACCGGGTGGAATTGCCATTATCAGCTTTTCTAACCGGATGTTTTACCAAAAAGCGATCGCTGCATGGCGGGATGGTTCAGAATCTAGCCGCGTTGAGTTGGTTAAAAGTTACTTTACCTCAGTCCCAGGATTTAGTCCGCCTGAAGTCATTACCCGCAAATCCAGCGCTCCCAATTTCCTCCAGTGGATGGGTGCAGCTGGCGGCGATCCTTTCTATGCTGTAGTAAGTCAGCGGCTTTAAGGTAAGTGGAAATTTCCCCAGGTAAGATCGCAAAAATGCCAACATGGGGATTAAGTGTAGAAATTAAAGCTATCAGGAGGCGGTAATGTTTTTCCAAAATGGGCGTAGAATTTTAGCAGCTTTATTACTGTCAGTTTTGCTGCTGGTGACATCTTGTGCAACTCAGGCTCCCTCTCCTTATGCTCAGGCGCAAAAGGAAAGTACCCAGAGAAATGCCCCTTCAGCAGTTGCCAAAGATGCTACACAGGGTAGCCAATTTAATAAATTCTTTCCAAAAGGTAGTGGTGGCTTCCAGACCGTAGCAGCTCAAGAGAAAAAAGGCTTTGCTGAGTATAAGCTGAAACAAGGCGGCAAGGATGTAGCGGTGCTATCTATCAATGACACGATCAGCAACCCTACAGCCGCAGGGAAATTCAACAGCAGCACTCAAAAAATCGCTGGATATCCAGCAGTTAATCAGGGCAGTAACGGCACTGCTATTTTAGTAGGCGATCGCTACCAAGTCAAAGTACAATCCCGCGATGCTTCCTTTACCCAAAGCGATCGCGAAGCATGGTTACAAAGATTTAATCTCAGTGGTCTGGCACGACTGAAGTAAGTAGTCTGTTGCTATCGTCAGCATGGCTAATCGTTGAAAAATGATTAGCCATTAGCTAATGACTAATGACCATTGATTGACTAAACAAGGAGACTTTTGTGAGCAAAGCTATTTTTGAATTGGTTGATGAACTACCAACCAACAACATGACCACGAGAGCGCTACGAGCGCTTGATTTTGTAGTTCCTGGCGAGTGGCAAAATATAGTTGGATTCGACAACACCATTCGCGCTGTCACCGGAGAAACCGACGCCGCCTTTATTCAGCAAATTGGCGAACGCGCTGTTTATTTGTATAACGACAAGTCGCAAGGTTATCAACGAGCCATGTGGCTTTATCAAACTGTTGATAATGCAGATAAAGCCTTGGGTGCAGCTGCTCTAGCCAACAAAGTTGGTGAAAACATTCCCTTTTTGGGACTTTTAAACCGCCTTACTCCCAAAGCTAACAAAGCTCAAGCTATTGATTTGACCATAAAATTAGTAGTTGAGTTAGTTGCTTTCTGCCAAATCAACGGCATCCCTGGAGACAGCATCGGCGATTTTGTTGCGTCTTTGAGTGATTATAGTGGCGAATCTCTAATGCGGATGGTGGCGCTGGTTTGCTTTGATGGTCTGGTTCCTCTTGGCCCTGACTTCCTCCTGCAAGCTACTTCCAGCTTAAATCAGACAAATCCCTCAGAATTAGAACAAAATCAGACCTATCAGCGCGTCCACGATCTGATTCCAGGTGGCAGTTCTCAAGGTAAGCTAAACTTCATTGGTCAAAGCTTTGATTCAGTCAAAGGCTGGATGAGCGGTTTGGTTACTTCTCGCGGTTTGACACCAGAAAAAGTTGTTAACAACCTGCACAATTTTGTAGAAATTTCTAACGACAAGTTAGACTACTTGGGTGCTTTTCTAGATGTGACAACTAACTACTACGAACACACTGGAACTCAAACCCTGGCTCGTCGTTTGATTGAACGCGCCTCAGCCGAAATTTAAGCTCGACGACTAAAGTCGCGGCTCTCGCGAACAAAGCCCGCCTTCGCGGGCTTTAATTTTAAGCCTCGCGTTGCGCGGGCGTAGTACGCAAAAGCCTAGGCTCAGGCAATGTGGGTAAGTAAGTGTCTAGAATAAATTACACAACTTTGCATTGCTACATAAGGGTTTCAAGAGGATTTCATATGTAATTTATTTCGCATATCCACTTATAGATGCAAGATTGGGATGCACTCTATTTCTTTTTGCTTTAATTTTTGTCAATATTTTGTGATTTATAGCACAGAAATACTTATTCTTAAGAGTATCTGATAAAGCCGACGTGAGGGGTAGGGGGCGATCTCTTCTCTCCCAATACGGTTTGGATAAGATAAATTGTTTACCGATAACCGTTGTAAAGACGTTCTATCTTAACGTCTCTACGCCCCCAACCCCATGCCGACTCCAATGCACTATGCGATTGAATCAAAGATTCAAAGGAGATTTACTGTCATGGCAATAGAAACTGTTAGAGAATTTTTGGAAAGCGTAAAACAAGATCAACGATTAAAAGAAAAAGTTAAAGCAGCACAAGAACCAGAAACTTTGGTGGAGATTGCCAAAGAACGTAGCTATATTTTCTCACCCGAAGAATTAGATACTGCGTTAAGCAATTTGTCGAAGAAGCAAGACGAGTTAGCAGCTTTAGTCAATCCGGGTATCTCACCCCGGCGACATCTTCATCCAAGGTAATTGGGAATTGGGAATTGGGAATTGGGGATTGGGGATTGGGAATTGGGAAAAATCTTACCCAGTCCCTAGTCCCCAACCCCCATCTATGCCAAAATTTCTGATGCCTGCTGACAAATTTCTTCGTGACAGTTACCGTTACTAGCTATCAAGCAACCCCATTGATTTACATCCCCTGTGTTGTACTTCAAAGGGTTGCCATCAACATGAGTAAACTTTCCGCCAGCTTCTGTCAAAATTAACTCAGGTGCAGCCATATCCCAATCTTTGGGAGCAGACTTTGCAGATAGCGAGATGTAAACATCCGCTGTTTGTTCGATGATAGTAGCAATTTTGCAACCGACGCTGCCCACATAATGTTTATTTTTAAAGGGTAGGTTTTGCAATAATCGATCGAAGCGATCATCCCGATGGGTACGACTGGCGACTACGGTTAAATCTTCAATCTTGTTGTGTTCGGATACTCGTATTGGCTTTACTTCCCCATCACGAGTTTCTACAAACGTGCCGCCGCCAATGGTTGCGTAATACAATTTGCCAGCTTCAGGCACTACTACCACTGCCGCGACTGGTCGTCCTGCATTGGTTAGGGCAATATGAACGGCGTATTCCCCAGTACGGTCGATAAAGTCTCGCGTACCATCAAGGGGGTCAATAATCCACACCCAAGGTTGAGTAGGTATGGGTGTCTGAGATTTATAAGTTTCTTCGCTGAGGTATCCGAAATCTTGGGTACCTAAAGATGCCTGCAAGTTATGCAGAATGTATTGATTTACAGCCACATCAGCAGCTGTAACTGGCCCATCTTTTTTGTCTTGAATTTCCAAGTTGCCGACGCTTTGATCGCCGCGATAGTAAGACTGTAGGATATCAGCGGCACCCCAGCCAACAGTTCGGGCGATCGCTACAATTTCTTCTAGCCCTTCATATTGGTTTTCGCCCAATGATTTTAATGTCACGTTAGGATTCCTCGACTGTTGGCAGTTGGTGGGAGGTCAACAAAATTGATTAATCCTTAATTATATGCTGCCTTGCTGCATCCATCGGCGAGTGCCAAAAAATTGACAGGAATGGGAGGCAATTTTTGCCGCTAGAGCAATCGCATCTGTAAAATTTTCCTCCAAAATATAATGGCAAAAGGCACCGTGAAAAATGTCACCAGCGCCCAAAGTATCGACAGGATTGATTTTGGCAACCTCCACCCAGCCGTTTGTACCTTGCGAAATGTATTGGATCGGTTTTTCGCCATTAGTAATGGCAATATGGGGAATTCCCATTTCTGATAAATAAGAAAAAACTTCTTCTGTTGTATTACAACCCGGTGGATAAAAATTTGCCGAACAAATGGCGTAATTTACAAAAGGCAATACATTCTCAAATCCAGGCTTCCAACTGCCGCCGTCTATGACCACGGGAATATAATTTTCTTTGGCTTTTCGGGCAATTTCCTGTCCAACTGCCATTTGATGTCCATCAATGAGGACGATATTAATCCCTTGCAAGATATTTTTGGGAATGCGATCGCAACAAGCTTGCGTTTTGGTAGCGTTCAACGAAACTACAGCGCGATCGCCTGTCCCTTGAGTAACGATAATAGAAGATATGGGCGGCGGTTCGTCGTGAGTGGGTGCTAAGTCTATTTGTGTAACAGTATGACTTTCCAAGTCACCCTGGATTAAGCAATTAATCGGATGACTGCCAACAACACCCAAAAGCGTTGCACCTCCGCCCAAATAACTAAAAGTTACTGCGGCATTAGTAGCAGGCCCACCGGCTGCCACAGTATAGTCAGATGCCGCCATTTTTTGATTTTTTTGAGGCAAACCTGCCGTTAAATAAACAAAATCTAAAGTAACTAATCCTACAAAAAGTCCAAGTGCCATCTAACTTCAGAATTTTGAATATATGGGAAAAGTAGATAGTCTTCCTATAGCACTTTATGTTGTAGGAACTCCAATTGGCAACCTGGAAGATATGACTTTTCGGGCGGTGCGAATTTTGCAGGAGGTGGATGCGATCGCAGCTGAAGACACGCGCCACACTGGGAAGCTTTTGCAGCATTTTCAGATAAAAACGCCTCAAATTAGCTACCACGAACATAACCAAGCACAGCGCATTCCAGAGTTGTTGCAGCAGTTGAAAATGGGGAAAGCGATCGCGCTGGTCACTGACGCTGGGATGCCAGGAATCTCCGATCCAGGTTACGAACTGGTTAAAGCCTGTATTGAGGCAGAAATGCCCGTAGTTCCTATTCCCGGTTGCACTGCTGTAACAACTGCCCTAAGTGCGGCTGGATTACCTACAGATAGATTTGTATTTGAAGCCTTTTTACCAGCAAAAGGTGCAGACAGGCAACAACATTTAGAAAGTTTACAAACAGAAACCAGAACTCTCATATTTTACGAAGCACCCCACCGACTGCGGCAAACATTGCAAGATTTAGCGGTTGTACTAGGAGAAAACCGGAAAATTGTATTAGCCAGAGAGTTAACAAAGTTGCACGAAGAGTTTTGGCGGGGAACAATTGGGGAAGCAATTCTTCACTATAATCAGCGCGAACCGCAAGGAGAATTTACTCTCGTCGTCGCTGGTGGTGAGTTGGTAACACCGTTGCTGTCAGAAGAGGCGCTAAAAGCAGAATTACAGCAGCTATTGTATCAAGGAATATCGCGATCACAAGCTAGTCGCCAATTAGCAAAAGCCACTTCCATCCCTCGCCGCCAAATCTATCAATTAGCTTTAGAAATTCCGGTTATTCCCAACACCGAAGCGGAAACAATAGAAGAAAGCTAGGGGCTGGGGATTGGGGGACTGGGGGCTAGGGACTAGGTACTAGGAAGGAACTGGAAGGGACTAGGTACAATTCTTTCCAATTCCCCAATCCCCAATCCCCAATCCCCAATCCCCAATTCCCCAATTCCCCATCCCCCAATTTAATATGAAAACTCAATTCTTCTCTGGTTACTTAATTTTTCTAATAACACTCACGGGTTGTACTACGTCAACAAAACAGCCAACCTCTTTAAGCACGCCTTCACCCACCACCACGGCGACAACGCCGCCGTCGCCAACTTCCACCCCAACACCAACATCGGTAAAATTGTCTCCCGTCTCAGCGAACTTTAAAATCTCAGCAGACGGCATAGGCCCTGCCAAAGTGGGGATGACTTTGGGCGAACTAAAAAAACAGTTGGGAGCGAATGCTGAGTTTAAGGTAATGTCGCCTTATATTGTAGATTTTGATGCGATCGCAGTCAGTCAAAATGGAAAAGTACAATATTATATTCTCTACCCAGCTGCAAAACCCCTAACTGACTCCGATAAAATCGAATATTTGCTAACAGAAAATCCCGCTTATCGAACTGAAAAAGGAGTAGGTTCCGGCACAACACTCAAACAAGCCGAAGCAGCTTACGGAGATGCCACTTTGTCTTACAACACCGCAGTAGAAGGTAGAGAATACGTCAGCTTTGCTAATGAACCTGCTAAGAATATTGCCTTCCGCCTTGGTTCCTTTGGAGATAACAGCTTGGTAGGAGTTTATCCCTCAGCATCCGGCGAATTTAACCAAACCAAACAATATAAAGACGACGGCATAATTCGCGCTGTTAGAGTTGATTGCCAGGGTCAAAGCTGCGGTAATTAATAGACCTTAAAAACACCTGAAGATTAAAGTCAAGGGCGAACAAACAACGCCTTTGTATTGGCAGGCATTGTTTGTGTAGCCACACCCTTTAGAGTGTAGGCTGCTCTCATTGGATGCACCCTTGACTAATAACTAAGAACTAATGACTAAACACCTCATCAGAAAACATATCTGTCATCGTGCGTAGATAAGGTAACAAAGTTGCCATATCCTCAGGATTTAGGAGATTGTGCATTTGCCAACCCATAGTTTGTAGCATTTGTTGCACCAGTCTCCAGCTCACATTCAAGCGAGGGTACAACATCACGCACAAAGGAAACAGTTCTTGCTGCACCGCTTGCATATTGTCTTGCAAAATGCACAGACATAGATAAACCTGAAACATCTCAGCATCGCGGATACTGGCGGTTTTGACAATGTCTTCACTCAAGTTACCGCTGTAGGTGCGATAGTTGGGGTGTTGACGGCAAACTTGGTTACAAACCGCGTGGGCAATCTTGGTGCTGACAGGTAGAAGATTCTGAACTGCTTTGAGTGCTGGAGAATCCATGTCATGGTTAGCCGCAGCTTCGTAGGCAGCCCGTAGCGGCATATACATGTGGTCATCCATCATTTTTAAGTACGGCATCCACAGCGCCTGCTCTGGCGGTGAAAGCCACTCAAGTAACATTTGACCCGTGTAATGAAACTGCATACTCACGAAGCCAATCGCGCGAGGATCAACCTTGGTATATTTCTGTCGCACCCGGCCAAAGTCTGACCCCCCAGACACTGACACACGATGCGCCGTTACTCTCTCAGCATAGCCATCTAGCACTTTTTGAAATAACTCGCGAGTATCTGCGGCAATTTCCAAGGGATTGATTAAGTCTGGGTTAATACCGTGGCGGCGAATCTCTTGTGATAGGAGCGTTTCCGTCTTAGACCAAGCTCTTGCACTGGCTAAACTCAAGTTATCTAGGAGCTTTTTAGCCGTTTCAGCTCGACCTTCAGCAGATGTAATTTCTTTTAAACTTTCGTTTTTTCTTAGCTCCTGAGCATCATAGTCCGCAGTAACAGCAACATAATACTTTCGCGCCCACAAGGCTGCTAGAGAATGCACGTTTGATTTTGTTGATTTGCGGGTAGAGGCGGGTGAAAAACTTTCAACGAGTTGAGGCTTGGAGGTAGAAACAGGAAGAGACTGAACTTTAGCCGATGCAGATAAGGGGGTCATAAAACATCCAAAATTATCAAAAGGTATTCAAATCTACCAATCCCAGCTTTTATGTCTGGAATTCCCCTCGCTATTGGCTTATGGACTTCGCCCATAGCCTTTAGTTATAAAAATCAAGCCGAGATATAACAGGGAAGACGGTTGGCGTTACACGGAACAAAAAATATTTAATTTGCTACAGACTTTACAAATTCTTTGCAGAATTTCTACAAACTCTTCACAAAATTAATTTATCAGTATTTTCCCTGGTTTTTGCAAAAAATAAATCATTATGTATATAAATGTTGACTTATTGTAATGTTTCTCATAAATAAGCTTACGCACTTTGTACGTTGACAAAAATACGCAATTACCCATTAGGGGTCAAAAAGGCGATCGCGCCATGCTTTTATCCTCCTTAGCAGGCTGAGCCGGGGAACGTAAAAAATCATACCCTCAGCTTAGATTAGAGGCAAGCGATCGCTTCTTCTACCTCTGCCTAGTCATCCCCCGGGGCTAATATCCCCTAGCTGAAATACAAGGGTAATTAAAACTCAAGCAAAATTTAGGATTTCCCCTCTGAGTCGGTTCAGCACAATTACTAAACTTAGACAACTAAGAGATTTGTAAGGCGGGCATCGTCTACCTTGCATAGATACATTAACGCGCCCATTGCTGCAAAATATAATCGTAAAATCGCTGCTTATCCACCTTCTCCATAACGCGAATTTTTCTGCCTCCAGTTTCCACCTTTGTTCGTCCTTGACTCTTGCCACTTGTGACAATCATTGTCTCCTCTTCCCCCACTTCATAAAACTCCGGATGGGCGAGATATGCTGTAGCCAAAACATCCCAAAAATAATAATCTTGGGGGATAACCAGTGCATAACATTGTCCTGCCAAATCAGAAACAGGATATTGACGCTGACGGCCCATTTGGCGCACCACTTCTGATGTCACTGGCACATTATTTGTCAGGTCTAAAGGACACAACATAATCGGGATTGAAGTCTGCCAAACTCGATTCACACCGATAGGGTCCCAATAGGCATTCCACTCAGCCGAACCATCCTGTCCCGCCTCAATATCTTTGCTAACATTACCAGGAACGTTCAGCGCACCCCCCATCCAGACAATCTCTTTAATTTTTGATTCAATTTCCCTATCTAAATCTAGTGCAGCGGCTACTGTCGTCAATGGCCCTGTTACCATTAATGTCACTGGTTCTGATGCTTCTTTTAACATCCGTACCATAAATTCCTGACCAGATTCTTTCACCAAAGGTGTCTCAATTGTTTCTCGTTCATTGAGAATTGGGAAATGATCTACAACGAAAGAATCGCGGCGAAAAAGTCGCGGAAACGGATTAATTCCCCGCACCGTACTTTCTGCCACTGGCACATCAGAACATCCCATTAAATCTAGAATTTTGCGCGTTGCACTCACAGCAGGTTCAACATAGCAATCAGCTGGCGTGACGATGATACCGAGTGGTTGCACATTCTCCATCGTCATCAGCAGCATCGTGGCGAGATAATCATCAACGCCGCCATCATGATCCATTAATACGAGTTGTTTTGACATAGACATTTGCTTGAATTAAGCCGAGAATCATCTATCTTGGTGAAGCGTTTCCCGAAAATATTCACCTTCTACTCTATATCGGTAAAGTAGCCCCGGATACCTGTCAGAGAAGTTTAAGTCTTACCTTAGTGAAAGAGGAAGCGCATTGGTGTAAAATTTTTGATAGATTGGCAATCTGTCGTTTAGAGGCTGCAATGAGAACTTCTCTCCAGTTGCAGCCTCATCTACACTATTAGCCACTCCTCCAGATGTTTAAAACTGGAGGACGAAGATATCAAAAACTTGAGCGATCGCGTTTCCAAGCAGTATCCTTAAAAAAAACTAACTGTGAGAAGTGAAGCCTTATGGATGAGTTTATGACAGATGCGATCGCACAAGCAGAACAAGGACTCGGTGAGGGAGGAATTCCCATCGGTTCAGTTCTGGTAAAAGACGGGAAAATTGTCGGTAGAGGACACAACAAGCGCGTCCAAGATAGCGACCCCGTTACCCACGCCGAAATTGATTGCTTACGCAACGCTGGCAGAATCGGCAATTACAAGGATACAACACTTTATTCTACGTTAATGCCTTGTTACCTCTGTGCTGGTGCTGTCGTCCAATTTGGGATTAAAAAAGTTATTGTTGGTGAGTCTGCAACTTTCTCCGGTGCCAAAGAATTTATGGAATCTCATGGCGTTGAGGTGATAGATTTAAACTTGGATGAATGTAAGCAGTTAATGAGCGATTTTATCCAGAAAAATCCGCAGTTGTGGAATGAGGATATTGGAAAGTAATCGTTAGATTGCTCTTAATCAAAAGAAAAACTTTTTATTCTCAACCGCTTGAAACCGTTAACTTTTTATGATATTATAATCTTGATAAGGAAGAACTATCCCTAAGTATTTATTTAATCCAGATTTTATACTACCAGAAAAAAGCAATCTTTATTAATAAAATCTCCCTCCAACTCTCCAATTAAACAAGAGAAATCCCTCTGTTTCTTTGCCTACCTTGGCGTTTGAAAAATACCTCTCTCGCCCAGAAACCTATTAAACATCTCCCGATCAGGCAGAGAAGGCTGTGCGCCAGCAGTAGTTGCAGAAATAGCACCAGCAGCCGCACCCCACACCACCGCCTCCCGTAGAGAACGCCCTTCAGCTAAAGCCGCAGCCAAAGCACCATTAAAGGCATCTCCGGCAGCAGTTGTGTCAACCGCCTGGACTCTAAAAGCTGGAACGAAGAACTTCTCTTGAGAGGTTGCACAAAAGACACCGCGATCGCCCAACTTTACAATTGCGTTTCCCACACCCCAACTAAGTAAAATTGTGGCAGCTTTATCAGCAGCTTCTTGCCCATCTACGGGAAAACCCACCAACTGCCCCGCTTCCACTTCGTTAGGGGTAATGATGTCAACCAACGGGTAAAGCTGCTGTGGGATATCCAATGATGCTGGTGCGGGGTCGAGAATCACTCGGACACCAGCCTTTCGCCCTGCCTCGCCTGCTGCTAAAACAGCACTCATCGGTATCTCTAACTGTAAGAGTAAGGCGGCGGCTTCAGGTAACAAATTTTTCAGGCGTTCAACATCGTTCTCGTTCACGCGCCCATTAGCCCCAGCAACGATGATAATGTTATTTTCTCCAGCGTCATCAACAGTAATAATAGCGACACCAGAAGCAGCTGCCTCATCCACCAACACCGCCCCGGTATCAACGCTAGAAGCTTGAAGACCTGCCAGGAGTTCGCGCCCAAAACTGTCGCCGCCCAAACGCCCCACTATCTGAGTTGGAACCCCCAGTCGGGCTGCTGCTACCGCTTGATTCGCCCCTTTGCCACCCGCGGCGGTAAAAAAGTCATGTCCCCGCAGCGTTTCCCCGACGACTGGCAACCGATGCGATCGCGCTACCAAATCCATATTAATGCTGCCGAAGACAATTACTTTGCTCATGATGGAAGTATTGCTAATTGCTAATAGTTGCTTCTGACAATTAGCCATTAGCTATTAACCATTAGCAACTTTGTTTATTGCACCGTCACTGCTGCTTCCAAACCCAAAGTCCCCATAAGGCGGTCAATATCGAAGTGTTCCGCCATCATCTGGCGGATACACTCTATTTTGATCGGTTCGTGTAGCCGTACCTGACCAAAGGCACGATCGATAATTCCTACAGTTGTTAGCGTATCCAGGTCAACCGAGAGAATCGGGATCTCTAAATCTTCCGCGCGGCTGAGGATAAAGTGTTGCGGCGGCAGTTGACCAGTCAAAATCAGACACTGGGTAGAAGTTTCCAGGGCGGCTAGTTGGATGTCTGTGCGATCGCCTCCAGTTACCACCGCCATATTCATTCCCTTCCGGAAATACTTCAGCGCTGAGTTTACATTCATTGCGCCAATTGTCAAGCTTTGCACCATCAAATCTAACCGATCCGGACGGCAAAGCACTTCTGCCTTCAGCTGGTGTACCAATTCCCGAACGCTGACACTCCGCAGCAATTCACTGCGTGGCAACATTGCCAGCACCGGAATCCCCTGCCGTTCCAGAAAAGGACGCACAAACTTCTGGGCATCCTCCAGATTATTAGAGGGAATATCGTTAATCAAAACACCCAACAAGCGATCGCCCAGTCTCTCCTTAGCTGATAACAAAGCATCCACCAACAACACCGAGTGAAAACGCGCCACCAGTAAAACCGCCGCGTCAACAGCAGCAGCGACCTGTCCCAAAGACAAGTCGAACAAGCTCCCCTCCTCCAAATTACCCGGCCCTTCCAACAATACCAACTTTGCCCCAGGCACCATGCGATATTGCTCAAGAGACTCGCGATAATCCCTCTGGTCAACTCCCGATAAGCGTCTTTGAATTGTCTCCTCATCTAGAGACAGCAGAGTTGGGCAAACCCGGTTATCTGGTAATTTCAACACAGTTGCCAGTAACCGGACATCCTCCTCCATCGCATCCGTTTGCGACTCGCTTAAACAAGTACCTAGTGGTTTACCGTAGGCGATATCCAGTCCTCTTTCTTTGAGCTGGTGGGCAATCCCTAAGATTGCTGCTGACTTGCCACTGTAAGCTTCTGTTGACCCTATTAGCAAATATTTAGCTGATTTTGGCACACCCTCACTCCTAATTTTTACGGTGTTCAACTGTCTGCACGTAGCAGCTTGCGATAGAACGCCTGAGAAAAGTCGATTGAGCGAGTGCGCTTGTAATTCATAATTACGTCGATTAAAAAATCGACCAACTCCGAATTTGCCATCATCACTTCGTAACTCAGCTCCGCATTCCCATCAAACTGCAATCTGCAACGGGTAAGCTCTATGGGCATTTTAGAGACATACCAGGTGGCAACAAAAGGAATGCTTTCGCCGCCTTCTATTTTGCGATTACCTTCTAAAGATCCTTTTTGATACAAGCTAATTGCCAAGGGTAACATATTACGCTTGGTACCCTGGTAGTAGGGCATATAAACACTGACATCCCCTTGGGGTGCAGGCTGAAGTTGGTCGATTGACATACTGAAACTTTCCTCAATTTCCGTCTATTTGGCAGTCGGGTCTTCCTTAATTGTCTGCCAAGCCAGCATCCGATTGAGAACAGATTAGCTTAGAGTTTTTGCGTTGGAAAGTGGCGTTAAGGGAGATTTTACCTTAATATACCGCTCCGGCCTTCTGTCCACAGATAAATTTGCGAAAAAAGAAAACACAAGAAATTCCTCAATTTCCCATTCTCAATTCCTAATTCTCCAGTCCCCTAAATAAAACTTCCCATCTGCTGCCGATTGGTTTACTCTGGCTGAAGAATGCTATGGAATACCTCATGGGCGAAATCTATGACTCCTCTGGTTGCTAATTACTACTTGACCTATCGCTGCAACGCTCGCTGCCATTTTTGTAACATCTGGGCGTTAGAACCACCCCTAGAAGCTGACTTCAACACGATTCAACACAATTTACAGGACTTGCGGCGCTTGGGTGTCAAGTATGTAGATTTTACTGGTGGAGAACCACTGCTGCGTGCCGATGTAGGACAGATTTATTCTGAGGCTAAGCGGCAGGGATTCTGGACCAGCATGACGACAAACACAATTCTTTACCCCAAAAAAGCTCATGAAATTAAGGGGTTAGTTGACTTTTTGAATTTCTCCCTGGATGGTGCTGATGCCGAAACTCATGACTCCTCACGGGGGGTGAAGATTTTTGACACTTTGGTGGAGTCGGTGGAAATCGCCCATGCCTTGGGCGAACAACCCGTTCTGAATCACACCGTAACTGCCCAGAACTACCCCCACATCGATCAAGTAGGAGAACTGGGTCAACGTCTGGGTGCCAGGGTATGGCTCAATCCAGCCTTCACCGCTCACGACAACTACAATTCTAAAAAGAATCCCACCCCTGAGATAGTAGCCGCAATTCAAGCAAGTGCTAAGAAATACAAGAATGTTGGGTACAATAAGGCAGCACTGGCTTTTATTGAAGCTGGGGGGAATGATACCAAAAATCCCCGTTGTAAAGCGGTGGATGCTGTAATTGCTATTTCTCCTGACGACAAGCTACTCCTGCCTTGCTATCACTTTGCCCAAACAGGCGTTCCCATTGACGGTAAACTTTACGACCTCTATCGCCAGTCGGAGGAAGTGGAACAATACCGCAAATCTCAGGGCAAGCTGTCGGTCTGTGAAGGCTGCACTGTCTGGTGTTACCTAATACCCAGCTTCTTTATGGGTGTAGACAAGTATTGGTGGTTAAATCAAGTAACATATGCCGGAGAATTCCTGGCCCGAAAACGATTCTTACAACGAGCTTGAACCGCTCGATTCTCTTTTGTCTGAATGTAGAGACGCAATTCAGGGCGTCTCTACAGAAGAATTTGAGAGCGAGTTTTTTCAGGGACTAGCAGGACGCCGCCGCAAAGCGGCGTTTGCCTTAACGGTAATTTGGGGCAGTACTGTTGCTCTGCATTTTATTGTCTGGGGTTCATGGTTAGTTGTGGGACTGACAGCGTTGCTGTTTATTCAGGCATTGCGCGTCGTGTTTGCTCGCCCCTTAAAGCTCCCGGAGCCTTTATCTGAAGAAACCAAAGACCAATGGCCTTATGTTTCCTTGTTAGTGGCGGCCAAAAATGAAGAAGCCGTTATTGGCAGATTGGTGAGGACACTGTGTAATCAAGATTACCCCGTAGATCGGTATGAAGTGTGGGTGATTGACGATCACAGCACTGACCGAACGCCACTATTGTTAGAGCAACTGGCTAAAGAATATCGTCAGATGAAAGTGCTGCGGCGACCTGCTAATGCGAGTGGCGGCAAGTCGGGGGCGCTTAATCAGGTGTTACCTTTGACGCGGGGACAAATTGTCGGGGTGTTTGATGCTGATGCTCAAGTGCCAACCGATATGCTGCGGCGAGTGTGTCCTAGTTTCCAGCGGGAAGCGGTGGGAGCAGTGCAGATGCGAAAAGCGATCGCAAACGCCTCTCTCAATTTCTGGACGAGGGGCCAGAAGGCAGAAATGGCATTCGACACCTTTCTCCAGCAGCAGCGGATCGCTATTGGCGGTATTGGGGAACTGCGCGGTAACGGTCAGTTTGTCCGCAGAACTGCCCTGGAAAGCTGCGGCGGGTGGAATGAGGAAACTATCACCGACGACTTAGATTTAACCTTCCGGCTACACCTTGACCAGTGGGATATTGATTTTGTCATCTTTCCAGCAGTACAGGAGGAAGGCGTTACAAATGCGATCGCGCTTTGGCATCAGCGCAACCGTTGGGCAGAAGGCGGATACCAACGGTATCTGGACTATTGGCGGCTTTTGGTATCAAACCGTATGGGAACTTTAAAAACCCTTGATTTATTCTCATTTACGATCATTCAATACATCCTCCCCGCGGCCGCCGTACCAGACTGCTTAATGGCTCTTGTCCGGAATCGTCCCCCCGTCCTCGCTCCCATTAGCAGTTTCGCCATCACTCTTCCCCTACTAGGGATTTTCATCGGACTGCGCCGGATTAGTAAACAGGAGAAATTCAGGGCATCCAACTTTTTCGATACCTTAGTCGCTACCCTGCGCGGCGTTTTTTATCTGTTCCACTGGATACTGATCATGGCTAGTACCACCGCCCGGATGTCCGTGCGACCAAAGCGCTTGAAATGGGTCAAAACTGTGCATCATGGCACTGGTGACGAAAGCTTGGAGTTTTAATCTCTTTAGCTAGTGTCTAATGGCAAAAATTAGCTATAGCAATCCTATTTGAGTTGTGAAGCACCCCTTCAGATACCCGACTTCTTAGAGAAGTCGGGTATCTCGCCTTCATGAATCATTTAAGGCTGCTATAAATGACTTGCTCTCGTTAAAAATCTACATAATCATCATCTTCCCACTCTTGCTCTGGCTCAGGGGTAGGAGAAATAATATCTTGGGCTGGCGGCTGCGGAATTTCAGGTTCGATTAACTCTAAATCGCCGTTTTCATTGACAATATCACCATCAAAATAGTCGGCAAGGCGTTTGGCAGCGATCGCTACAGCTTGAGTGTCAGAACGCACTGCCAGTTCATCCTCCTGCCAGCTAGAAGCTGCTTGCACTGAGGGTGGAGTACGTTCAGCTGTTAAATCTTTTTTGTTAGCCTCTATCCTCTCCTGCGGTGGAACCTTTGACGGCATCTGGTTTTGTGAAGGCAAGGCTTGATAGTTAGCAGCACTATCCTCCTTCACCTCCAAAGAAGGCGGTGTTGTCCCCTGACTGGAAGTTTGTGACTGGGCGGTTGATTGCGAGTCAGTCGCAGTCCCAACTTGAAAGTTAACCTTGACCTTATGCTGAAGAACCTCTTGAAAAGCAGCTTCCAGGCTAGCTAATTTGGGTTTGGCATAATTGTTGAGCAATTGCGCCGAACTGATACCGACACAGGCTATTTGACCTTTGATATCTAATAGATATCCGTGTTGGCTGAAAAGGGCTTTACCTGGGAGTGGGAGACGATCCAGCACCTGTTGCCAAACTTGCTCAAGTTCGGATTGTTGACCAACAACCGTACTTTGCGTCGTTGGTGTAACACTTTCGGCTTGTACGCTAACAGCGGGCGCAGAAACAGGGGAAGCGGGTTGTGGATTTTCACGCTGTGGGGGCGGTGTCTGCTCTTTCTGGGATAAATTGGCAGACGGGCTGGGTTGGGCTGGTGTCGCTAATCCAGTCGATTTGGGAGTTTCCGGTTTCGCAGGCTGATTGTTGACTCTAAACTCCGGAACTTGGGCGACTGATTTTTGGCTTTGAAGAGAATCTGGCAATAATCCCAACAGCGTCACTTCTAGCCACAGACGCGGCTGAGTAGTATTTTTAATCTGGACTTCGCTATCTTTAAGGTGCTTTTGCCCCAGCAAAATTGTTGAAATATCTAAACCTTCAAACTCACACAACGCTTTCCAAGTTGGAGCAGTCAAAGCAACTAAGTCAGGGCGGTTGGGAGCTTTTTTAGCTATTAACAAATCGCGGTAGAAACCAGCAAAATTCTGAAGGACAATCAAAGGCTCTCTGCCCCTGTCCATGAGTTTGCGTGTCTTGTCGAGAACAGCTTCCGGATTGTTAGATGCGATCGCCTGCAACAAATCCATTAAATCTCTTTCTGGCACCGCCCCTACTAAGTCCCAAACGGCTTCCACCGTCACCTGACCGGATAATAAACTTAGTTGGTCGAGGAGACTTTCCGCATCCCTCAAGCCTCCCTGAGCTACTTGCGCCACCAGAGTCATCGCCTCCACGGTGATATTAATATTTTCCAGATGGGCAATCTTTAAGAGATGACCCACCATTGCCTCTAGGGGAATGCGACGAAAATCAAACCGCTGACAGCGAGAGATAATCGTCGGTAACACCCGCTGGGGGTCCGTTGTCGCCAGGACAAAGACTACGTGCTTAGGTGGCTCCTCCAGCGTCTTCAGCAAGGCATTGAACGCCGCCGTGCTGAGGCTATGAACCTCATCGATTACATAAACCTTATAGCGACACTGGACTGGGGAATATTGAGCGCGTTCGATGATTTCCCGAATGTTATCTACGCCTGTGTTGCTGGCGGCGTCGATTTCAATCACGTCCAGCGCGGAACCTTTAGTAATTCCAAAGCAAACATCGCAAACTCCACAAGGCTGATCCGTAGGAATATTGCTAGAAAGACAGTTGAGCGACTTTGCCAGAATTCGGGCGCTGGAAGTTTTGCCCGTCCCTCTGGATCCAGTGAATAAATAGGCAGGGGCAATGCGTTTGCTGCGGATGGCGTTGGTGAGAGTTTGGGCGATCGCTTCTTGTCCCACCAAATCCGCGAACGTCTGAGGGCGATACTTGTGATGCAGGGGTTCGTAGGTCACGGCATTCAGAAAGACAAGGACTAGAGCAACAGTTGCCCATAAAAGTCTAGCGTGTTGGTCTGGTTAAACCCTGCTGTGTTAATCTACTGTTGCTTTATTTTATTTGGTTCGGTTTTCTAGAAACTTTTATTCGAGTTAACTGGACAAAAGGTATGATGGGCAAGTATATGCGGCACTATCATCAGTTCAAGCCAGTTGGGTAGAATCTGAGGAAGTGCGACGGGAATGGGGCAAATGTTAAAGCAAATATGGCGATCGCTTGTAAGGTGGTTTCAGCGTTTATTTGGTTCCGACAACAGGCGGAAGCCTACACCGTCTTCGTTTCAACCGGAAACCCCTAAACCCCTGTCCGATACAGATTATGAATTTTTGTATACCCAACTGCTCGAAGGTGTAACGCATGGTTGGCAGCAGCCACGAGTTTTGCGTTTTTTTGAAAGTTTGGGCGATCGCGGCAGCCAAGCCCAATGGGTAGGATGGTTGCGTCGCTTTGGCGATAGATTATTGGCTTCACCTGTGCCAAATAATGAGTTAGCAGCGCGGATGGTGCAGTTGGGTCAGATGGGGTGCGGCGAAATTAGCGATGTTTCCTATGAGATTGGGATGCAGCTATTGACTCGTTCTCCGGCACGAATGGGACAAAGAGAGCCTGTCTCTGAGCCTGTCTCTGAGATATTCGAGTACGAGGAGTACGAGCGCACTGAAGAAGCTCCGCCAGAAAATAACCAGCCAGAGGAAAACCCAGAACTCAAGACAGTCACGTTGGATGAGTTGTTTGTAATGTTAGAGCAGGATGCTGGGTTACGCCAGCAAGTCGCCGAGCAACTGCAAATTGACACAACCGATCCACAAGTGATTATTCAAGCATTGGTTAATCAATTCAATGCTGCCGATCAAGAGAATGCAGACCAACCAGCAGAGGAAGTATCCCAGCAAGCATCAGACGAAGCAGAAGCTTGGTTAAACCAAGGCGTTCAGCAAGTTCTAGCAGAAAATTTTCCAGAAGCGATCGCCAGTTTTGAGAGAGCCACCCAACTTAAACCCGACAACGAGGAAGCTTGGTACAGCAAGGGTATAGCCCTATCGCACTTAGGACAGTTTGAAGAAGCGATCGCTTCTTTAGACAAAGCTCTGCAACTCAAACACAACTATCCCGAAGCCTGGAACCTGCGGGGATTTGCCCTACAAAACTTAAACCGATATGAAGAAGCGATCGCATCTTTAGACCAAGCGCTGCAATTCAAGCTTGACGATTGGCAATCTTGGATAGGTCGCGGCAATTGTGCCGCCAATTCAGTTAGTTATGACCCTCTGTTGGCTTCCTTAAGTCAATTGGCTCAAAACAATCCAAATTTGAACCAGCGCGGCTTTGAAGGGCAAATAGCTTGCTATCAGGAAGGGTTAAAATATGTCACCCAAGACAGCGATCCGGTCGGCTGGGGCATATTACATCAAGCTATCGGCAATGCTCATCATCAGAAAGGGCAGCGAGATTTTATGATCGATCCCTATTTTCACCAAGCTTTAGCCGAATACCAAGAGGCGCTAAAAACCCTTACAGAAGAAAATTTTCCAGATGCGTACCAGGCGATTTTGCAAGACATCCAGCAACTTCAGCTGGCTTTAGGGGAAACAAATGACGATATTTCCTCACCCAGTTAAATTGAAATACGACTGCGATCGCCCATAGTTCATTTTTTTTAATAGAATTGGCTGTCGTCAGTAAAATAGAACCAACCCAATCCAACACTCACTCCAACGACTGGGCAGATTTTCCCATCATTGGCAGCATCTAACTTTTTGTTAACCATCAACAACTAACAACTACCTTGATGCCCTTCTCACGTAAAATCAAAACTCTTTACACCGATGGAGCTTGCCGTGGCAACCCTGGCCCTGGCGGCTGGGGCGTTGTGGTTTATTTTAATGATGGATCGGTCTATGAAATGGGTGACGCAGATCCTGCAACCACAAATAACCGCATGGAAATGCAAGCAGCGATTGGTGCCTTAAAACTTGTCACTGCCACCGGACAACAAGAACCAGTCACACTCTACACTGATAGCGAATACCTGAGAAACGGTATTACCAAATGGGTTAAAGGCTGGAAAAAGAAGGGTTGGAAAACCTCGGAAGGTAAACCCGTTCTCAACAAAGACCTCTGGGAAATTCTTGATGAACTCAATTCCCAGCATATCGAGTGGCGGTATGTGCGGGGTCACGCAGGAAATGAAGGAAATGAGCGCTGCGATGAGATTGCCCGCGCTTTTGCCCTTGGCCGCGCCCCTGACCTGCAACAAACACAACCAGATGCCTTAATTAGTTCACAGGCTACCGATTCCATCGATCGGGAAACGATACAATCGAGTGACGTATCTTCTGACCCTCCTAACCTCGGCCTTGTCATGGTAGACTCTACTACTCCTCCGTCTCTTGATTCTCTGGACAATCTGCCCCGTGAAGTGAGAGTCGCCCAACTTCGCAACTTGATAGAAACTCTCCACGTAGCTGATGAAATAGCTGCTAAAGGCTATCTGATTACTAGCTCTGAATTAGCCGATCTAATGGATGTCAATGCCAGTGCTGTCACCAGTCGCGGCGACAACTGGGGTTGGCGCAATTGGGTGGTATCGCGAGTGCGCCGCGAGGGAAATCAAATTCTCTGGCAGCTGGAACGAGTGGATGAGGTAAACAGTAATTTTGAAGCAAGTGCTAATAGCTAATGGCTAATTGTCAACAGCCATTAGCTATTAGTTTATCCATAATTCCGCCCCCGCCACTGCTTTGGAGTGCGGAAGGCAGACAAGAAAATTCGCAACACTGCCAAGGGATCTGCGAGAGGAGAAAGATAAAAGTAAACAGGTAAATGCAGAAACGGAAAATTTCGCGTCTCTACACGATCGTTTAAGGGGGCGACATGGGGCGATCGCATGAAGCTTTCATATGAGGGCGCGATCGCTAAAAGCAAGGCAAACCTAATCAAAAGCAGAAATAAGTTCAGCCCGGCTGCCGCTAGGACAGGTATTGAAGAATTCCCCATTACCAGCCAACTTAGTAAAATAAAGGATGCTAATAGGGGTAGACCTTGAGTGCAAGTAAGCAACCACAAATCGCCCCATATCTGACCACTTGATGACGCATCTTTGAGATCAAGCGATCGCCCCCACTCATTCCAGGTTTCAGCTGCTCCCTCATACATCCGCACCTTCAAGACCTTAGCCCCATCCAGAAAGCCCACCTTAAAGCCACCGGAAGCGATGTTACGAGCAAGAGTCACATCGTCACAAAAAGAACTCTTAGCACTGGTATACCCCCCCACAGCCTCTAAAACCGAGCGACGACACAGGAAACACTGACCATTCGCCATCACTCGCGACGGATCTTGAGTATTTGTCCCCGCCGGATCGAATCGGTACAGTAGAGTCATTAACAGTGCTGGTTGCAGCCACCATTCCCCAGGATATTTGAGGATAAACTGCGGCGACAGAGAAACCAAATCGTAACCTTCCGCCTCTGCTGCCTTTACCAAACCAGCAACTAAGCCCGGACTAGGCTGAGTATCGGCATCAAGACCCAAAAACCATTTTGGGGATTGGGAATTGGGGATTGGGGATTGGGAATTGGGGATTGGGGATTGGGAATTGTCCCCAGCCCCTTGTCCCCAGTCCCCAGTCCCCAGCCCCCAGTCCCCAGCCCCCAACCCTGCCATATGCAAAAAGCCATTATGCAAAGCCCAAGGACGACCCACCCAGCCAGAGGGGAGAGGGTCATCATTAATTAGGCGAAATCGGGGGTCTTTTTGCTGTGCTGCTTTTACTAAATCTGGCGTTCCATCTTGGGAACGACTATCAACGACGATAATTTCTCGGACTTCGTAGCTTTGGCGCGTTAACCCTGCTAAACAAGGACTAATTCGCTCTGCCTCGTTTAAAGTAGGAACCACCACACTGACTGCACCGAAAAGTTCCGGCGTGGCAGTGTGGGGTTCAACAGGCGATCGCCTAGAAGGCCCTTTCAACAGCCGCGAAAGCAGAATAAATGCTGCTGGTGCTTGAATCAACAGCAGCAAGAGCGATATTGCGCTCTGTAGTATTAACCAATCGACGCTCACTTCACCGCCACTTTGACTTGAGTAACTGGAATTTCTGGCTTCATACTGGCAGGAGTTTCAGTTGTGGATTCTTTTACATCTGCTGGTTTTGCCAACTGCCATAGTGTCAAAGCCGGAATGACACCGACAATAACTCCCAACGAGACTGGTATCCAATACCCAGCGGCCAAGCTCAATCCAGCTGCATAACCAAAGTTACTTAGATAAATGGTGAGTGGGAAACCCAGCTGACTGCGCTCCAATAGAATCGGTGTCTTTCTCCACAACATTGCTCCCACACCGATAAATAGCGAGCTAGTGCCAAACCAACCCGCATAGTTTCGGTAGGGTGTGCCAAAGAAGGCTCCTGGGTGTTCCCAATACCAAAAAGGCACCATCGTCTGACTCATTGCTGGCTCCAGGGCAAAATCCCAAGAGGTGAACATCATAGCAGCAAGAGCGATCGCGCCCACATAGCGAACCAAACTTGGATTTTGCCGAGTTTTTAGACCCGCACAAGCAATTAAATAGGAAACCAATCCCATATAAAACCAGGACAAGGGAATAGTGAAAGGCACCAGTCCACCAATCTTATACCCCAAGCCATTCAGGTAGCTGTAGTCCCCAAAGGGAAAGCCTGTACTGGTTCCCAGCAGTTCGCTCCCCAAAGACAGACACACCGCTGGCAACATGAAAGTCAGCCAGTGCCATAGCCCCAGCTTTCTGTACGCATAAATGGCAACGGCGATGGTTCCCAAGACGATATTAACCACGCCACCCCCAGCCATACTCCACTGGAATGCAGTCTGCCCCGTTTCCCCTAAATTCATAATTAGTTCAGGATGGGGTACGACCAGCACCAGTCCCGCCAGTCCAAAAACCATCGTTACAATATGACCAACCAGGCAGAAACGCTCGACAGTGACAAGTTGCTTCATTGCAAAATTCTAAGTTGATATTTTCTTAATAGTAGTTTACAAATGTTTGTCAACTAAACCCACCAAAAGCAGCAGGGGCTTTTGCTAATAGTTAGCGAACAGTTGGAAAGTTCCAACCTTCCAACCTTTCAACCTCTAGCGACAACCTATAACAGTTGCAATCAATTCGTCATCTTCGGCGGACAGGAGGGGAAAGCAGTTAAGATATTGGCAGCAACACCCAGTAAGAGCCAGCGGCTTTTTCACAAAAAAAACTGTTGGTCGTCTCTGTTCTAGGCTGGCTCTACAGTGCAGCTTAGCCTACACCATCTGCTTCATGGTTCTTCCAACATGACTTCATTTCTGCCTAAAGAAACCAAAACAGCGATCCGCCCAGTTCAATACCGCGATCTGGATGCGATCGCACAGCTTGCCGCCGAAGAACTTGAGGGAGGGAACCCAGCCTCCTCAACGGCTCTTGCTACGCAGGTACATCGTGTTAGACCCTGGTTTGGTCCGCTGAAGTTTTTGAGTTGGTTTCCCAACCCTTGTCAGCATACCTTTAATGTTTATGTCGCGGAGCAGGATAACCAGATTCGCGGCACGATTCAGGTGTCACCTTTTAACCGCACAGGCAGCACTTGGCGGGTTGAACGGGTGTTAGTGGAGACAGGAAGCCCGACGGAAATAGGCTCCGGGCTGTTGCGTCATTGCTTTGAGGCGATCGTCGAAGCTCGTACCTGGTTGCTGGAAGTGAATATCCACAATAAAGCGGGGCTAGCTCTTTACCGACAGAACGGTTTTCAGCCTTTGGCGCAGCTAACTTACTGGGCGATCGCGCCAGAATTGCTCTCGTCGTTACAAGATCGAGAACCCGATTTACCCAATCTCCTTCCCGTAAGTAACGCTGATGCCCAACTGCTATGCCAGTTGGATACAGTTTCTATGCCGCCTTTGTTGCGTCAGGTGTTTGACCGCAACATCCATGACTTCAAAACCAGCGTTGTTAACAGTTTCCTCACCAATCTAAAGCACTGGTTGGGCAAAACACACAGCGTTAGTGGCTATGTGTTTGAACCGCAGCGCAAGGCTGCAATTGGCTATTTTCAGATTTTTCTTTCGCGCGATGGTTCTCAACCCCATGTCGCCGAGTTGACCGTACATCCAGCCTACACCTGGCTGTACCCAGAATTGCTTTCACAAATGGCTCAAATTGTCAAGGATTACCCCGCACAATCCCTGCAACTGGCTTCTGCTGACTATCAGCCAGAACGCGAAGAATATTTGGAACAGTTGGGAGCCGAGCGGATTTCCCATTCCCTACTGATGTCTCGTTCCGTCTGGCACAAGTTGCGCGAGGCAAAACCGCTCTCTTTAGAAGGGCTACAATTAGCTGAAATGCTCCAAGGTCTTCAGCCGGCACATAAACCAATACCGGGGCGGATGTCTTGGCTCAAGTCCAAACAGAAGAAGCAAATACCAGCCGAGGCTCCGAAGGATTCACCATTGCCGTTAAACGGTTCAACAGTGCTAAACTCACAGAATCTGGAGGCAACAAAAACCAACCCGAACGACCGGGGAAAAGATAATGGAGAGAATCTCGGCCCTGGGGTTGGATGTCGGTAAAAAGCGCGTTGGGGTGGCAGGTTGTGATGGCACTGGTTTGATTGCCACTGGGATTGCCACAATTGAGCGCATTTCATTTGAGCGAGATGTAGAGCAACTGCAACAGCTGGTTGAGGAGCGACAAGCGCAAGTTCTTGTTGTGGGCTTACCTTATTCGATGGATGGGACGCTGGGTTTCCAGGCGAAGCAGGTGCAGAAATTTGCCGAACGCATGGCTGAAGCTCTCCAGTTACCTCTAGAGTATGTGGATGAGCGGCTGACATCCTATGAGGCAGAGGAACTGATCAGAGAAGAGAAGCGATCGCCTGCTCACAACAAAGCTCTGATTGACCGTAAGGCAGCAGCTTTGATCTTGCAACGCTGGTTAGATGAGCGTCGGACAAAACTTAGGAAGTTATCCTTATCGCCTAGTCAATCACTAATGACTGATGACTAACCAAATTAAGTGGTAATATGAGAGATTGCTGCATTCTATTAAATTACTTTCCCCATGACTCTGCCGCAACAGCGTAAACACGAAATTATGACCGAGTACCAGGTTCACGAAACTGATACCGGATCGACCGATCTCCAGATTGCCATGCTGACGGAACGAATCAATCGTCTTAGCACTCACCTGAGAGCCAACAAGAAAGATCATGCTTCAAGGCGGGGTCTGTTAAAGATGATTGGTACCAGAAAGCGTCTCTTGTCCTATCTGCAAAAGGAAGACAGACCACGCTATCAAGCCTTAATTGGCCGTCTCGGTATTCGCGGTTAAAGAACTTTTTACCTATGTCTGAAGAATCCCAACGCGATCGCTTACCTTTTGAACCCAAGAAGAATCGCAAAAAAGCGGCGAAAACCCCAGCGAAACCCTCTAGCATGGCTAAAGAGAATCCTCAGCAGCCGAACCAAAAGCCTGAGTCAACGGCAGTGCCAGAAGTGGTGAGTAAGCGCATGGTGAGCCGGATAGCTCTTTTTTGCGGGATTCCCACTGCGTTAGGCATCTTAACTTTTATCGTTAGCTATGTAGTAGTTAGCCAACAATGGTTAAAGTTGCCTAACGTCGCAGTTGTACTTGTGAGTATGGGCTTTTTTGGTCTGGGTGTCCTGGGATTAAGTTACGGGGTGATTTCCGCCTCTTGGGATGAAGAGATACCTGGGAGTAAACTAGGCTGGAAAGAGTTCACCACGAACTGGGGGCGACTGACATCGGCATGGCGGTCGGCTGGGCAAAAAGATTAATTACATCCAGCTGGAACGCTAACAGTTTGAAGGTGAGTTTTAGTTATAAGTTGTTAGAAAACACTAACATCGGTTTCACTCTTCCCCTGGGGTTAAAATCCCAGGCTATTTTTGTTTGTTACGGGCGATCGCTTAAATGGCAATCTATGTAGGTAAGGCTGCTATTGCGATCGCTGGTAAATTTTGAGGAGCGAGATCAGCACACAAGCAACCGAATCATGGAGTTGAAAAAATGATTGTAGTCATGAAAGTTGGTACTCCAGAGGTCGAGATTGAGCGCGTTAGCTCTGAACTCGGCACTTGGGGACTGACCCCAGAAAAAATTGTTGGGAAGCACAAGGTAGTATTGGGTCTTGTCGGCGAAACCGCTGACCTCGACCCCCTCCAGATGCAAGAAATTAGCCCTTGGGTTGAACAGGTTCTGCGGGTTGAGCAGCCTTTCAAACGAGCAAGTCGCGATTATCGTCATGGTGAAGCTAGCGATGTTGTAGTATCAACTCCTAACGGCGCTGTCACCTTTGGCGAAAACCATCCTTTAGTAGTGGTGGCTGGGCCTTGCTCGGTTGAGAATGAAGAAATGATTATTGAAACCGCACGTCGAGTCAAGGCGGCGGGAGCGCAGTTTTTGCGCGGCGGTGCCTATAAGCCTCGGACTTCGCCCTATGCTTTTCAAGGACACGGTGAAAGTGCCTTGAATTTGCTGGCGGCGGCACGGGAAGCGACAGGCTTAGGTATTATTACAGAATTGATGGATAGCCCTGAATTGGATGTGGTGGCAGAATTTGCCGACGTGATCCAAATCGGTGCCAGAAATATGCAAAATTTCTCCCTGTTGAAGAAAGTAGGAGCGCAGGAAAAGCCTGTGCTGCTGAAGCGGGGAATGGCGGCGACGATTGAAGATTGGTTGATGGCGGCAGAATACATTTTGGCAGCTGGCAACCCAAATGTGATTTTGTGCGAACGCGGTATCCGCACCTTTGACCGTCAATATGCGCGGAATACGCTGGATTTGTCGGCAATTCCAGTCCTGAGAACTTTGACTCACCTACCAATTATGATTGACCCCAGTCACGGCACTGGTAAGTCTGAATATGTGCCTGCAATGGCGATGGCATCTATCGCTGCTGGTGCTGACTCGTTGATGATTGAAGTCCACCCCAACCCGAAGAAAGCCCTTTCGGACGGCCCTCAATCTCTGACACCAGAGCGTTTCGACCGCTTAATGCAAGAGATGTCTGTAATTGGCAAAGCCGTAGGTCGCTGGCCTGAACCTGCTGTTGTTTTGGCTTAGAGCTACAAGGGTGGGCAAATGCTCACCCTTTTTTTTATGAATGCGTATGAATGTGATCGCTTTCAAATGAAATTTGACATTTTTACCAAAATATGTAACAAAAAGGTTGAGAAGATGGCGATCGCTCTCAAATAAATAATATTTGCCAACAAAGTTAATTTTTTAGCGATCGCACGTAGGCTTCTATAGTTGGATTTAGTCTGAACAACGAGGGCGTTGGTGTAGCTTGTTGTAGGAATTCGCTATTCGGTGTATCTTCTAATAAACAACGTCTTTTTAAGGATTGTATAGTTTTGAATAACTCTGAGGCGGAATCAGGTATTTCTTGTAAAATCTGGCTCAAAGTAACGGCATCTTCTTGTTTGGCTAAATAATTCATTACCTGTTTTTCTGACTCGGATAATCTTATCCACAAACGACTGAGTTGAGATGCGATCGCACTACTTAATATCAAGGAAGGATAAGTTAAAAATTCCGTAACTTTACCAGCGAATAACTCTTGAATCATCGTTGATGTCATTTCTAACCATAAGGGATGACTCTGATACTTTTCAATTAAGGTGTCTCACATCTGTTCGTCTGACAGTTCTTTATCCCTTAATATTTGTTTAGCAGACTCTCCCAAACCAGCGAGTTTTAAGCAGCGGGTGAATTTATGGCGAGTAGTGATCGCATCTTCTGGTTGTTGGCTAGTAATCAATACTAAACTACTTCCATGAGACAATTCTGCAATTTGTTTAAATAAAAGATAATATCCCTCAAATTCTGCTTGATATTGACCAGCAAATTGCCCTGGCTGAAACAACATCTGCAAATCATCAATAATAATTAAACAGCGATGTTTGCGTAAAAAATTCAGCAATAAATCGACTTTACGACCGAGAGCATTGGGAAGAATGGAGGAGATATTAAACGTTTGCAGTAAGTCAGTTAAAAAAATATCGATAGTTGGACAAAATCGGAGACTGCGATAAACAATATATTCAAATTCTGTTTGGATTTCTTCAATTAGTTCCACGGCAAGCGTCGTTTTGCCAATTCCTACAATACCTACTAAGATAATGATTCGGAGACGCTCTTGAGTTAGCCAGGTTTTTAAAGTGTTGACTTCATCTTTTCGTCCGTAAAAAGCGGTAATTTCTGGGGCGGTATCTATGTCTAAGTAGGGTTTGTTTGCAGTTGGCTTGGATAGAAAAGAAGATTTAGGCGAACGCTTTTGTTTTGAACAAATACTTACTTTATTGCCATTTACCAAATATCCAATTGAGCCACTGTTAGAGATAATAATTTTCTCTAAAATATTCCGTGCATTTAATTTATTAACATCTTCCCCTAAAACATCGGATAAAGCGTGCCATAATTCCGATGCAGTATCTCGAACATGACCTTCACTTAAATGGTTTTCCGAGGCAATTTGGGCGTATTTCTGACCTTGTAAAGTACCTTTAAGAATTATTTTTTGCAGATGGTCTAGATGTTCGCCTGTATGGGTGAAGAGCAGTTCATCAGCGAGTTTCAAGACTTCTGCAATGTCCATAAATCGGTCAGACGGATACAGTAATTGTTACATTATCCGATATTCTGACGTTTTTCCGACAAATCAGGAATTTTTTGGGTAAAAGTTCCGATGTCGATCCGACTGACAGAGCGATCTGGCTTAGGTTTTGATTGGAAAGTATTGTTTGACACTTAAATTGTAAGTATGAAGAAGATAAATGCTCAACTTCCTGGAGCCGTTTTTCTAGGGTTACTGATTACAGGCTCATTATTTCAATCTTCTGGAGCTTTGGCTCAACAAATAGCAAAAATGAGATTTGTTTGGGATTTTACACCCGTAGGCGGTGCTCTCTACTTTAACATCTGCACCGATCCGCAATTCAACGTCAACGAACGCACAGGAGGATGTGCAAATATTAATGTTCTGAACTCAAATGTTACACAGAATAGAGATAGAACACGGTTGGTAACTGATAGATTGCGTGCAGGAACGTCATACAAGGCTTGTCTGGTAGCTGACAACATTGGTCGTGGCTTTGAAGGACGGCGGATTCAATGTTACAATTTCGTGGCTCGTGATGGGCAAACAATCCGATTCTCGCTTAATCAATTACAGTATGTGGGTAATCCCTAACTTTAGGTATCCTGGTCTTGTCGCCTTACAAATAGGGCTAGCAATCCCCACCCTATTTGTAAGGCGATCGCACTTCCCAATTATCTTAGAGATTTTGGGCGATCGCCTGTATTGCGAACAGAATTTCATCTACCAGTTTTCAGGCTTCTAATGTCTATTGATCGGTCAGATAGGCAGGTTTTGCCGATATTATCCGAATCTTTGGGACATTTGAGCAAATTTTTCTGGAAAAGTTCAAACTCAATCTGACTTAAAGGGCGGGTGTATCAAGATTAAGCTGAATTCAGTTCAAGCAGTAGTTAGACACCAGAGTTTCTGCATGGGTGCAGCCGAACAAACAGTTTTTTACCTTGCAAAAGGTCAAATCTTGGTCGGTACTTATCATGAACATTACAGGAGATATAAATGAAGTTAGGTAGATTTTTCTTGGGCTACGGTATTGCCAGCACTTTAGCAATTAGTAGCTTATTTCTTTCAAATCCAGTCCAAGTAGAGGCACAGTCTACTGATGCTTTTATAGTATTCGTAAATGGTAGCGGTGATTGTTGTGCGGAGTACATGAACCAAGCCCTAGATAGATTGCGAAGAGGAGTAAGAGGGGAGATTTGGACTACATCCTACGCAAATTTTAGAGATGGAAGCAGCACAGTAAAAGCTCCTGTAGTAAACTTATCAGTGAATGCTGATGCTCTTTTTATCAAAGAGGCTACTGAAAAGATTAATAGCCTGCCTTCAAGTAGACCTGTTGTTTTGATTGGACATAGTTACGGCGGTGATTCAATTCTAAAGGTTCTACCTTTCATTACTCGTCGTGTACAACTTGTTGTGGTTATCGATCCTGTTGGAACAGGAGGGTTCCGCAGAGTTGCAACTGAACGTGTAGTCCCACCAAATGTGGATTACTTTATGAACAGATGGCAGGAGAATGGCTTAACTGGTCAAAATGTGGTTCCTTTTGATAGCAGAATTAGTGGTCAGCTTCGTTGTTCAGCTACGAAAGGATGCGACCAAAATTCAGCTAACCTTGCTAGAAATACCGATGGATCTGAGATTAGAACAGATTGCAGATGGGATGAAGTAACTTGCCCTGGTTTCGTTGCCCCAACTCCATTTCGCAGAGGAAGGAAAGGTACGAAAGCAGTGCGTATTGAGCACAACTCTATGCCTCAAGATGCCTACATTCAACATACAGTTGTAGAAAAAATCAAAGTAGCTTTGAGACCATTTGGTGTTCTTAAATAGCAAAGTTGAAACGAGGTCAAGCCTATGAAAGAGCGGACGGGCGAGAAATCTTGGTGGCGATCCACATTGAAACAGAAGCTTTACCCATCAGGTAATTGATAGAATAAATAGATGCTAGCGATCGCCCCTCTCTTTTTTACTGATAGGCGATCGCACTCTTTGTGTGGATGCGATAATTAAATAATATTTTGTAAATTAGATACCTATATCTATGACTGAGTTGCTCGAACAAGCAATTGCCCGCTTGAACACTCTACCTGCTAGCGAACAGGATGCGATCGCGGCGATGATTCTAGAAGAACTTGAAGGCGAAATCCGTTGGGATGAAGCATTTAAGCGTTCTAAAGATGCCCTAGTGCATCCCAGCAGAAGTAACTGACCACCTCAGCCAGGTACTGGATAGCCCTTGAACTTCCATTGAAAGGGCTTAGCCATCGTTCGATTAAAGTAGTCGATGAATGCAAG
>NZ_JAMPKJ010000055.1 GCF_039962115.1 Funiculus sociatus GB2-C1
CCATGTCAACAGAAACTTTCGGATGGGCGCAAAAAGCGGCTCTGGGTAAGGCGCTTTCCTCTCTGTTTTACCATTTTTTGGGGTGGTCAGTTACTTTTGCCGGGGTGCACTAGGTAAAATTCTTCCCAATCCCCAATCCCCAATCCCCAATCCCCACTACTGCTGTATCAAGCCTTACCAAACTCAGTAGCCAAATCCGCTAAATTCATTTCAGAAGGAAATGTAATTTAGGCTACACCTATGCGGCTAGAGCAGTTGCAAGCATTTCTGGCAGTTGCACAAACAGGCAGCTTTCAGCAAGCAGCACGAAAATGTGGATTCACCCAGTCCACCATCAGCAGACAAATCCAGTCTCTAGAATCAGAACTTGGTGTTCCACTGTTTCATCGCACAGCTCAGGCAAAGCTAACATTAGGGGGCGAAAGATTTTTGCCAAGAGCAGGCAAAATCTGTCAGGAGTGGCAACAAGCCACGCAGGAATTAACCGACTTGTTGGCGGGAAAACAGCCAGAACTATGCGTAGCGGCGATTCATTCAGTTTGCGCCCACTATTTACCGCCAGTGTTGCAGCAATTTTGCCGAAATTATCCAGACGTGCAGCTGCGAGTGACTTCACTGGGAAGCGATCGCGCTTTAAAAGTCCTCCGCGATGGGCTGGTGGATGTGGCAATTGTGATGAATAACCGCTTTTTAACGGCTAGTCCGGATATGGTGGTAGACATCCTATACAATGAACCCATCGAAATCCTGATGGCGGCAAATCATCCGTTGACTGAGTATGAACAGGTGCCTTGGTCAGAACTCGTTAAATACCCGCAAGTTGTGTTTAAAGATGGCTACGGGATGCAACGCTTAGTGCAAGAGCGATTTTTGCGCCTTGGCGCTAATCTTCAGGCAGTTATGGAGTTAAATACGCTTGATGCCTTTCGCGGCGTTGTGCGTCAGGGAGAATTAATTGCCCTTTTGCCGCAGTCGGCTTTGGTGGATGCGCGTCACGATTCAACGCTGGCTATCCGCACCATTGAATCCACCCCAGCATCGCATAGCCTCGCCGACTCTCTCACAGATATGGGCTTGTCTCGTCAAGTTGTGATGGTGACAACAAGCGATCGCTTGATAATTCCACCAATTCAGCGTTTTTGCCAGCTGGTGCGCGAATCAATTCCGTTGCAATTTAAGCAAGCAATTAGCAGCACCGTAATCTGTTCGCCAGCCTCAGTCATTAGTCATTAGGAAAACAACTGACAACTAATAAAATCAAAACTCAAAACTCTTTATGAGTAACGCCTTTAGGGAAATTCTGCGAAAAATTGGTAGCGGCCCCCACACCGGGGAAAATATGACTCGCTTTGAGGCGGCGGAAGCGACACGGATGATGCTACTACAGGAAGCAACACCAGCGCAGATTGGGGCGTTTATGATCGCCCACCGAATTAAGCGTCCTACAGGCGAAGAATTAGCTGGGATGCTGGATGCTTGCGACCAACTGGGGCCAAAGTTGCAACCGATTGACTCCCAGCGACCAGTTATAGTTTTAGGAACGCCCTACGATGGGCGATCGCGTACCGCCCCTGTGACTCCATTAACGGCTTTGATTCTGGCAACCGCAGGGCAACAAGTGGTGATGCACGGCGGCGGCCGGATGCCCACCAAAGAAGGCTTGCCGCTGGTTGAGATTTGGCAGGGTTTAGGCGTTGATTGGAGTGGGCTATCTTTAGCGCAAACCCAGCAAGTCTTCGAGACGACCAAAATAGGATTTATCTATTTGCCATCGCATTTTCCCCTCGCAGCTTCCTTGGTTCCCTACCGCGACCAAATTGGCAAACGTCCTCCCTTTGCAACGATGGAGTTGATGTGGTGTCCCTACGCAGGAGTTGCACACGTTATAGCAGGTTTTGTGCATCCTCCCACAGAAGGAATGTTTCAAGGTGCCTCGGCGTTGCGAGGCAAACCGCAGTATTTTACGACAGTGAAGGGATTAGAGGGTAGCTGCGATTTACCACGCGATCGCACCCCCATCATTGGCACCTGGCAACCCGGTTCGGATCTAGAACGCATCATCTTGCATCCCCGCGACTACGGTTTTGAAGGCAAGGAAGTACCCCTAGACGAAAAAGCTTTAGTGCCACAAATGCAGCTAGTATTGCAAGGCAAACCAGGCGAATTCACGCAAGCTGCTATCTGGAACGGCGGATTTTACCTGTGGCATAGCGGTGTAGCGACAGATTTATCATCCGGCTTAGCTGAAGCAGAAAACTTGTTAAAAAGCGGTCAGGTTGCTCAGAAACTACAGGAGATTAGCAAGGCTGTTGCTTCTTTAAGCGTGTTTGAAAAATATCTATCAGAGACTGGAGACTTGACGAGTGGGGGTTAGCCCGATCGTCATCTGATGAATCAGTTGCAGCAATCCCAGAAAATTTTTACACAAGGCATAGCGTAGGGCTTAATGCGATTTTGTGAGAACACCCACACGAAATGCCCTGCATAAATGCAACAGGAAATTAACTGCTACTCATGGCTTTACGCCGCTGTAGCCTTAAGCCGATGCCAGTTAGAGCAAATAATCCTAGTGCCGCAACGGTTCCAGGTTCGGGGATAGTTTCGCCCGCCAGTGGAGGTGTACTGGTAGGAGAACGACGAACCAGCGATGCCTGCTCATAAGCATAAGCTAAGCCAAGCAGCGTTGGCTCTGTGTAAGCCTTACCTAAGAAGCTGATGCCGAAGGGTGCCAAGTTTGCTTGATATCCGGCCGGAACAATAATGGTGGGATATCCCGCCTTAGCTCCGATTGATGCGCCTCTGGTTCCAGTAAACAGAACAGCATCCAGATCGTAAGTGTCGATGAGGAAGTCAAGCCCTTGTTCTTTTGCAAGGCGCAGGTCTGTCGCCCGATCGCTGAGGTACTTGATTGTATCGTCGCTTGCTGGCGACAGGTCGATCGCTTCCGATGCCAAAGCACGAGTCTGTCCATACTTCAAGGCAATCTCAGCATTTGCCTCATTAAAAGCAATTACTTCAGCCAGACTCTTCACAGGAGCGTTTGGCCCCAGACTAGCAAGGTAAGCGTTGAGGTCGCGCTTGAACTCGTAAGTCAATACCGAGGAACTGAAGGTAGACAATTCTCTGGCTGTGGAGATATTAGCATCAATAATTTCAGCCCCCATGCTCTCCATGATGGCGATCGCTTCTTCGGCAATTGTCTTCTCCTCATCAGACAGTGAATCCCAATAAAAGTCTTTCGGAACACCAATCCTCGCTCCTTTGAGTGCATCCGCGTTGAGAAAGGGGGTATAGTCGCTATAAAACTTACCTGCGCTGGTGAGGGTTGCCGGATCGTTGGAGTCTACCCCTGTAAGTGCGCCTAAGAGGATGGCTGCATCTGTCACCGTGCGCCCAAACGGGCCTGCGGTATCTTGGCTGGCAGCAATTGGAATAATCCCATCCCGGCTAACCAGTCCCACCGTAGGCTTAATGCCTACAACTGAGTTTTGATTACCGGGACTGAGAATTGAACCAGAAGTTTCAGTTCCTATCGCAACTGTCACTAAGTTAGCCGCCACCGCTGCTGCTGAACCCGCACTAGAGCCACCCGGAGAAAGGATAGCTCTGCCATCTCCGCCTGGGAGAGGAACCGGGTTATACGGGTTAAACGTGTAGCCGTTTAGCGAACTGTAACCAGCAGGCATCCCGTTGGTCAGGAAGTTGGCGTACTCTGTCAAGCTTGCCTTTCCCAGAATGATTGCACCTGCATCTCGAAGTTGCTGGGTGATGAAAGCATCGTTTGGTGGAATCGATCCCTTAAGAGCAACAGAACCTGCTGTGGTGGGCAGATCGAATGTGTCGATGTTGTCTTTTAGGAGGACGGGAATTCCATGTAGTGGGCTTCTTGCTCCTGTGGTCTGCCGCTCTAAATCTAGTGCTGCTGCTGTCTTTAGCGCATCGGGATTGATGGTGATGAAGCTGTTTAGTTTGGGCCCGTTGACATCGTAGGCTTCAATCCGGTTTAGATAAAGCTGAACCAGTTGCTCAGAGGTGAGCCGTCCAGAGTCAAAAGCCTGATTAATTTCAGGAATTGTGGCTTCTTGTAGGGTGAATGAAAATGCTTGCGCTACTGTTGGTAAAATCCCAACCAGTGCAGTTTGAACTGCTAAATAAGTAACAGCTCGTTTAGTTTTAAATTGCATATCTGTACAGTCTTGATAGGAACACAGAAACAGCAAGTTTGCATACCGAATTAGGCTGAATACGTTAGCCGCTCAAGCTAACTAAACAACCCTTAGGCATCAGTTACTCCTAACTCCTAAAGAAGCGAGCCAGGAAAGACGTTGATGTTATTAAAAGACCGCAAACTTACTTGCCAGACATCCTATAATTTTCTAAAAAGAAATATTGTTAGAGGTGATACAGTAGCTAAAAATAAAACGATGTAAATATTGCTCTAACAACGATTTTCGACGGCTGCACTCCAAATAACTATAGCGATCGCGCGTTTTGCCACCGGATTTAGGTAGTAGAATATAACTAAAACACCGACAAAATCATTCCCTCACGAGCCAGTAAACTATTGGGGAAAGCTGACTGAATTTGCTGTTCCATCAAGTCGAGAAAATCATCGTTGTAGTCAGGCTCGTAACAAGACATTACCACTTGTTTAACACCCGCAGTATGAGCCGTCTCAACGCAGGTTTGCCAAAAGCAGCTATCCCAAGGCTCAAGTTCATCAGCGCAAGACTTCACAGACTTTCCATGCAACCCGCAATCTCCGGTTTCTTGCGAATTAGATGCGCTATCGTAAATTAGCAAATCTGCTTGACGGACTAAGTGCAGCAAATTTTTATCTGAGGCTTTCAAGTTATGTTCTGCACAAGTGACATAGACAGCAGTGTGTCCATCCCAGGTGACTCGGTAGCCAATTGTCTTTAGTGAGTCTTTGGTTAAGCAGGTTTCAATCTCAATTTCTCCTAGTGTCACCGTGTCACCGGGAGTAAGATCGTAAAATTTCAAGTCAGACTGCATCACCTGAATTGGGACAGGGAAATTGGGCGGTGTCATCTGGTCGCTGAGACTTTGTTTAATAGATGCGCCGTTAGATGCAGCTGCGCCGTAAATGTGAAAGCAATTACCTTTAATAAAGGCGGGAACGAAAAAAGGCACTCCTTGAATGCGATCGATTTCCGTCTGAGTAAAAAATATATAAGCTTCCACTGGCATCTGTCGCAACAAATTGTTACCCAGAATTCGCAAGCCAGTTCCGCCATCAAAAATTAACCGTTTGTCGCCTACCCGCATCTCTAGACATGGGGTATTACCGCCGTAGCGAATTGTCTGTTTTCCTGTAGCGGCAATTTTGCCGCGCACCCCCCAAAACTGGACAACAAACTTGGCATCAGCGTTACTTGAAAGATGTGCTTGGTTAGACATTTGGGGATTTGCTGCGGCTGGCTCTAAAGAAGACATATGCTAGATCACATTAACTGCAAGAGTTGCAGATCGTCGTAGCGTCGGACTTCCACCAGGCGATTTTCCCCGTCTACGAGGACAACCGTTGGATGATAAGTTTTCAGTTCTTCGGGGCTAAGTTGTGCGTAAGTCATAATTATTAAGCGATCGCCCTTTATTCCCAGACGTGCCGCTGCACCATTTAGTTCAACCACACCAGAATTTTCTGGTGCAGCGATCGCATAGGTAATGAACCGCTCTCCATTAGCAATATTAACAACTTGCACCTGCTCATAAGGTAATATACCAGCGGCATCCAACAAAGCTTTATCAATGCTGATACTACCCACATAGTCCAGATGGGAACCTGTGAGGGTACATCTATGAATTTTCGATAGAAGGAGCGATCGCTGCATAGAATACGGGTAATTACCACCAATGCTTTTGAAAGTGCAGGTGCATTTGTGCTAAATGCTTCCTTTTACAGGCTCTGCACCTTCCCCATTATGGCCCGATCAGCACCATGTTTGTAAGTAGGGAAAATTTTGTGAGCTACAGTTGATTTTAACCTTCAAAAACCATCTGCTTCACAATTTTTCCCCGCTTTATCCGATAGCGCTACTTATTGCTACCCGCTCTAACACATTGTTCCACCAGCGGCATCACCTCTTCGACATCTTTCCAACCGCGAATTTCCGTGACCTTCTTTTCTAAATTTTTGTAGGTCTTGAAAAATTCCGCGATTTCATCCAGCCGATGCGGGGCGATGTCTTTGAGAGATTTTACGTGGGCGTAGCGCGGGTCTTTGTCGGGAACGCAGAGAATTTTTTCGTCGCGATCGCCTCCGTCTATCATCTCTAACATTCCAATCGGTCGCGCAGCAATTACACACCCCGGAAAGGTTGGTTCTTCGATTATCACCATGCCATCCAGGGGATCGCCATCATCAGCCAAGGTATTTGGCACAAAGCCGTAGTCGTAAGGGTACTGCACAGAAGAATAAAGCACCCGGTCTAAGGCAAAGGCTTCCAAGTCCTTATCGTATTCGTATTTGTTCTTGCTACCAGCAGTAATCTCAATCAGTACATTAATCAGTCCTGGTTTGGGTTGTGCAGGAATGCGTGATAAATCCAAAACTTTACTCCTAAGCGACACGTTGGTTTGGGGTAGCTTGTAAGGCTCTAAGGAAAAAAAGCTGAGACTTCATTAAATCTCATCCTTTCAAACAGCCCCCGTGTAGCATTCTACGGGAAGACGGTCAGCAGATAATCGCTGAGTGTCCAGATCCCGCTTGAGTGCAGCTACATCAGTTTAAGTGAAGGTAGTTGAGGAGCTTCCCATCAATCTTCTGGCAAGGGTAATGAGTATAGGGTAGGCCGCTGTAAGGTTTCGACCCGACTAGGGGAGTAGTGGGCGATCGCAAACACAGGCAAAGTCAGAGTAATGAGCGCGATCGCAGTTCCCAGAAACTCTGCCCACCTTTGAGGAGGAGGTTGGTCAGAAGAGTTGGCGGACTGGCCACTTGATTCCATAAAACTAGGTACAAACTCAACAAAAATCAATTTCAAGAAAATTAAAGGGATGCAAATTTTAAACCCCTCTCCCCTTGATTCTAACGAGTTTTCCCCAGCAGACTGTCTTCCATTAAACAATCTCAACCTCTAGGGGGCTGCTATCAAAGAAATTCGCTGATGTCAATAACATCTTCACGAGAGCGCCTGCACCGAGCTATCATTCATAAAGGAAGCGCACATCCGCACACGGACGGATAGTTATGTATATTCCCAACGCCCTAGCCGAAGAAATTAAATTCTACCTCAAGAATTTAGCCCAAAAGGGAGACATTGAAGCCCAAAAGCTGTTATCTCAAATCGAACAAGCAGCCAGTTTAACGGTGACAACAATAGAAGAAATACCACCAGAGGAGATAGGTTTGCAGTGTTAAACTAGGTGTCCGTTGGCATTTGAACCTTTGAACATTGAGTTGTTAAGTTCTAACAACTTGACAACTTAACAACTCTTAAGTGACTACTACTTCGTTGTGATGTCTCAACCTCCTGCAAAACCTTCCCCAAAATCAGAAATTGCTAAGGCTGCTAAACTCAGGCGGGTACGCCGCTTAAGCTATATCTTGGATAATGCGATTCCAATTCCGGGAACATCCTATCGAATAGGTATAGATCCCCTACTAGGACTTCTACCTGGAGGCGGAGATATTCTGGGAAGCGGCTTTTCAGCTTATATCGTACTAGAAGCAGCGCTGCTGGGACTGCCGCGAGAAACTTTGGTGCGAATGGTGTTAAATATCGTTTTAGAGACATTAGCTGGCACAGTGCCAGTTGTGGGGGATTTTTTTGATGCTACCTGGAAAGCCAATGTCAAAAATATCGCTTTGTTGGAAGCTCACCTAGATTCCCCTCGACAGAGCCAAAAGGCAGATTGGTGGTTTGTCATACTGCTGTTGGGCGGGTTGATGCTTTTTGTAATTGCGATCGCAGCTCTGAGTATTGTTATCCTAAGACTGTTGTGGCAAGTGATAAATTTTTAAAAATTGCCCATAAAAAATTAAAATTTGTTAAATTTAGGACGTATTTAGACTAGGTTCTTGAAAAAACTGAATTTCCAGCGAAAAATGGTAATTCTGCCATGATTTAATTTTAAGGAAAACATATCTAATTTTTAATATATGAAAGACTGGTGGGGAGCCACATTTCCACAAGGGCGTCAAACAGTAACAATTACCGACGCTAACGGACATCCTGTAAAAATTGCGTATGGCGAGAAAGGCACAGGTAAACCGCTATTTTTGGTGCATGGAGTTGCCAGTTGGAGCTATAATTGGCGTTACCTCGTAGACACACTGGCGCAACATTTTCGCGTCATTTGTTTCGATGCCAAAGGACACGGTTTTTCCGAAAAGCCACTACATCCAGAAACATTGGGACATCAAGCTGTCGAACTAGAAAGAATTATGAGACGCTTGTGTGATGAACCCGCTGTAGTGGTGGCACAATCACTGGGAGCGTTGGTAACACTGGCTACTGCTCAGAATAATCCAGAATTATTTTCTGAGTTAGTAGTAATAAATGTACCAATTTTTCTAAAAAAACTGCCATTCTGGGGTATGCAATTGTTGGCAGATTTGCCCCTGGATTTAGTGCGGATAGCGGACGATATGCGGTTGACAAAACTGTTTGCACCGTTGATGAGGCAAATTGTGGCGGTGGGGCGGCGTGAAGTTGTTTTCGATCCAGCACAGATAACAGCAGAAGAAGTGTATTGGATTACTTATCCGTACATTGAATTTCCGAATGCTTTGACGAAAACTGCCGAAGATTTACAACACGCGGCGCGAGAAATTCAGTTTTTGGTACAGAATCAACCAAATCTGATTCGTAATGTACAAGATAAGCTGAGCGCGATCGCAACTCCCACTCTCATTTTATGGGGCGCACAAGATCAGTGGTTTCCTTTTCAAGATGGGGAGAAACTACACGCCCATTTACCCGGTTCCAAATTCCAGCTTATTCCAAATTGCGGACACGATGCGGCGGCAAATTGCCCCGATGAAATTTATTCGGCAATTCTTGAATTTTGCAGAACCTCACCCCCTATCAGCCTCGGAACCAGCAAAGAGGGAGTATAAGAAATAAATTCAAATGCTTAACTAGAACCTGGCTTTTGACGTGCAGCCGATTCCCATCATCCTTCATATAAGCGATCGCTTTAACTGGCCTTCCGCGCCATAGACGCTGACAACAGGATGAGGGTTGCCATCAGCATACTTGACTTCAAACGCAGAAAAACTAGGTATTAAGCCTTGAACTGGTGGAATTGGCGCAGCCAGCGACATTACAGGGACAATAGTTCTCAGCAAGCAATTTGTCAAAATTCGAGATAAGGGAATTTTAGGTTTTAGCGACATAGCAATGATTTACACGTAGAACAAAAAGACGTGCAGCAGCATTGTTATGTTGCGAATGCGCTTTCCCCAGGCTGAGTGCATCCGCGCCGCGAGAGCGATCGCAAACCCGTTCTAGCCAGCTTTAGAAGTCCGGATTCCCCTGGGATTCTGCCAATTTAGGAATACGGCAAATATAGCACTTACCACGTCCCTCCTAATCTATCGAGTAATTTAAGCCGAAAGCATTAGACTAAATTTGACGAATTGTCCTAATATTTTTTAAACACGCTTCTCACGCCGGGTGTAAAAATGATAGAAATGCCCTTGTCTTTCATGATGCCGTTGGCAGTTGTCCTGCTATCTATCTATATATTTAAAAAGTCTGCTGACGAAATTTCCTATCTCGCTGCCTGTATTTCAATTAGCGCCTTACTGTTAAGTTTGTTGATAGCACCTTGGCAGCTCAAAAGCTTGCTGCTAGGGATTGCCATATTCAGCACTAGAAAATTTTCGCTGCCGAGTCAGCCTGTAATTGAGACTCAGGAAGACAAAAAAGCTACACTTACTTATCGCGGAATTGGCTACGAACCTACCTCTCCCACAGTTGAAGGAACTGAAAGCCAGATAACAGGAAAATATCGAGGTCAAGCTTGGGAATGTAACAAAGCAGACAAAACTCCCACAACTCAACCAACATCGCGACTCAAGTATCGAGGTGCTAACGTTGTTAGCCAAGCTGCTAACACACCTGTAACTAAAGAACAAAAAGTTACACCAGAATCATAAGTCTTACTTAAGGTATGCGATCGCTATCATCGATAAAATCAGACTGTAAGCGAATATAAATTAGCCTAGAAGAAAGGTTAATTTTATATGGGGTAAGTTTGCAAAAGTGGTTAGATACTGAATATTTCTAGCTGTTGTCTAGAATGTTACAGTTAATCAGTTATTAGAAGACTTCTGATAACCAGTTTGGCACGCCATAGAGGTAATTGTTATGACAACAGAAATAACAGCTAACCAACAGAGCTTATATGACACAGACTACCTGATATGGATTAAAACTACAGTAGAGAAGTTGCGGGTTCATGACTACTCAAACATCGACTGGGAAAATCTGATTGAGGAAATAGAGGATATGGGGCGAAGTGAGCGCAGGAGTTTAGAGAGTAATCTCATCGTTGTCCTGACTCACTTACTCAAGTGGCAATATCAACCAGAATTAAGAAGTGGTAGCTGGAAGGGCAGTATTGTTGAGCATCGTAGACGCATCCGGAAAGCTCTTAAAGAATCTCCCAGCCTTAAGCCCTACCTGGAAGAAGTGTTTGCTGAATGCTATTTAGATGCGGTTGAACAGGCGAGTGCTGAAACTGAACTACCAGTGGAAACCTTTCCACAATTATGCCCATACACATCCGCCGAGATTTTAGACTCTGACTTTCTTCCAGAATAAGTTTGGGTTCTCACTATGAAATGCGATCGCACCTAAAAAAGCACCAAAAGAGGCGATCGCGCTACTCTATTAGCGAGTCTTTGGCTACAGATTGTGTCATAATAGGGCGATCTCTCCCCAGTGAACGCTACTAATGGTGCAAGTACCCCAATCCCCCAGCGACTTAGCTGCTATCCTGAACAACCCAGTCGATTTGGATTTTCATCTGCCCGATCCAGAGGACGAAGAGATTCCAGAACTGGATTTTCAGCAGCAGGTAGATAATGCTTGGTTAGTGTGCGATCGCTTTGACCTACAGACAGAAATTTGGCGGGGGCGGATTTTGCGGGTGGTGCGCGACAGAGAGAAGAAAGGCGGCGATGGACGCGGGACGGGATTCCTCAACTGGCTAAAAGAGCGGGAAATCAGCAAAAGTCAGGCTTATTCCTTGATTCAACTGGCAAATAGCGCTGATACCCTCTTAGAAGAAGGAAAGCTAGACCCAGATGCCATTCGCAGCTTTAGCAAACGCGCCTTCATTGAAACTTCTAAGGCATCTCCAGAAATTCAACAACTGGTGACAGAGGCGGCGAATAAAGGCGATCGCATCACCAGGCGAGAAGTTCGACAACTTGCCGATGAGTGGACAGCGATGAATTCCGACTTGCTACCCGATGAAGTCAAGGAAATGGCTGCATCCGGTTCTCTTCCTTCCCGCTATCTGTCTCCCCTAGTCAAGGAAATGGAAAAATTGCCAGATTCTCACCTGAAGGTACTAAGAGGGGAAGTTGCGGGAAATCCTGACGTTGATACTGTTAAACAAGCTACATCAGATGCCCGTAATTTATCTAAGTATCTGGATGCTGCTGCCCAAGTCCAAGCGATTAGCGAAACTACTCTAGATGTGGAAATGGCGTTAGAGGAAGCTTTGCGGGTGGGTTGTCTGAATACTGCTGCTGACATGGTGAAGCAAGCGGCGCAGCTGGAACAAACCATCGCCAAATTTTACATGACCTGGAAGCGTCTGGGCAGTCTGGCAGATAGACTTTATGTGGACACTGGCGCAAGTACACCCAACTTGCGATCGCTTCTCACTTGCTTGGAACGTCTCGCTGGTGAGGTGATCGAAGTTAATCTCGATGATACAGGCGAGCGCACTATTCGCCTCAAAGTTCTCACCGATGCTGAGTAGGGCGGGCATCTTGCCTACCCGTAAAAATGTGTTGTAGGTTCGCGCGTTTCTACTTTCTGCGGAGAAATTTTTTCAAACTCTGCCAAATAGTGCCAGGATTCAAGTAACGGCGATATTTGGTTGCTGCTTCTTTTCCCACTAGCAACAAACCCACCCAAAAGGTAACTTCTGCTGAAACCGCCAACACCGGAACTAAGAGAGCTTTTTGAGCGATCGCTAGTGGTAGCAACGGCACAACCAATAATATCGCCACCCAAGGCAGAAAAGAGAAAACAATTAAAAATAGACCAACCTTCTGCATATATCTTGATTGTGGCAGAATTTGAGTCTACTGTTTGGGTTCCTCAACCATTCACTATGATTAGCTAAGTTTGATGTAGCCGCAGATTGAAACTTGCGGGCATAAGGGCGCTAATTCTTCATCCCAGTTGCGGCAATACCCCGAATAAACTGACGCTGCCCAGCAAGAAACAGTAACACCACAGGCACGGTAGCAATTACTACAGCCGCCATCAACAGTTGCCAACTACTGGTAAACTGCTCCTGAAACTCTGCCAAAGCCAGCTGCACCGTCCGCAACTCCGGGCGCGTAGTGAATACCAACGGCTTAAACAAATCGTTCCACTCACCAATAAACGTGAACAGAAACAGCGTCACCAACGCTGGACGAGACAAGGGAAGCATCACCCGCCACAAAATTTGCAGCCGATTCGCCCCATCCAACGCCGCCGCTTCCTCCAACTCTACTGGAATTGTCTGAAAATACTGCCGCAGCAGGAAAATTCCAAAACCATTGGCAGCTGTGGGTAAAATTAGCGCCCAGTAGGTGTTAATCATGTGTCCCCACTTCAAAACCAGGAAAATTGGAATCACCAACAGCTGAAACGGAATCACCAGCGTTGCTAGGACAATTAACAAAATTGCCTGTCGTCCCCGGAATTTGAGACGCGCCAAGGCATAACCTGCCAGTGCTGAGGTGAAAACCTGAAACGCAGTCACCGCGATCGCTACCAAACTCGAATTTGCAAACGCCAGCAGGAACTTTCCGCGCCGCCAAGCTTCTGTGTAGTTTATAAGGGTAGGGGCAGATGGCAACAAGCTACCGGGCGCAGTGCCAGCTTTATCAAAAGAGGTGAAGAAAACTATGCCCAACGGCAGAAGTACAATCCCAGCGCCCAAGAGTAATACACCTAAGCTTAGCGGTTGCCAAAACCAAGCCGACCAATTTTTTAGATGTCTTTTAGGCATAAGTACGCATTTAACTCTATGCTTTTAGTAATCAGATCCGCTATTCTTCCAAATGGGGAAGATGTATCAAAGAGTAGTAACGTCTAACATAGACATTTGTTAAGTTATATTTAACCATTTTGTCCCGCACCCTGAATTTCCAGGGTTTACATATCTCGGACAGCTTAGTTACGCACACAGGAGACAAGCCAGAAATGCAGATTGCAGCCAACGCCGCAATTGACTTCCAGAGCGAAACCTACAAGGACGCTTACAGCCGCATCAACGCGATAGTGATTGAAGGCGAACAAGAGGCACATGAAAATTACATCCAACTGGGCGAAATGATCCCAGAGGAAAAGGAGGAGTTAATCCGCCTATCCAAAATGGAGAATCGTCACAAGAAAGGATTTGAAGCTTGCGGCCGGAATCTTTCTGTGACACCTGACATGGACTTTGCCCGCGAGTTCTTTTCCGGATTGCACAAAAATTTCCAAGATGCAGCAGCTCAAGGTCAGATTGTAACCTGCTTGCTGATTCAATCATTGATTATTGAGTGCTTTGCGATCGCGGCATACAACATCTACATTCCTGTGGCTGATGACTTTGCCCGTAAAATAACTGAGGGTGTTGTCAAAGACGAATACTCTCATCTCAACTACGGCGAAGTTTGGCTGAAAAACCATTTTGAGGAATCTAAAGCCGAACTCGAACAAGCGAATCGTCAAAACCTACCACTGGTTTGGAAAATGCTCAACTCTGTTGAGAATGATGCCAGCGTCCTGGGAATGGAAAAAGAATCGCTGGTTGAAGACTTCATGATTCAATACGGTGAAGCCCTAAGCAATATCGGCTTCACTACCCGCGACATTATGCGCCTCTCAGCTTACGGTTTAACCGGGGCATAATAGAAAAAGGTCGGTGAGGATACTCAAGTCAAAGCCAAAACCATCATCTTTTCACTTAAATTCGTCCTCAGTCGTGCCGATCAGTCAATGAGTCTTCTGGTCGGCAATTTTGCGTCACCTTTTTAAGGTTTATCTCGAGTTTTCTGTCCCATCCACACTTTTTTGCCTGAAACGCAGGTTTAAATAAAACAGTCCATGTTTGGTCTAATCGGTCACCTTACCAATTTGCAACACGCCCAATCTGTGGCTAGAGAGCTAGGCTATCCAGAATACGCCGATCAAGGGCTGGATTTCTGGTGTAGCGCTCCGCCTCAAATCGTCGATCACATCACCGTCACCAGCATTACTGGGCAAAAAATCGAAGGTCGGTATGTGGAATCTTGCTTTGTGCCAGAAATGCTTGCCACTGGCAGAGGGAAGACGGCGGTGCGGAAAGTTCTCAATGCTATGGCTCATGCTCAAAAGCATGGTATCAACATTAGCGCTTTGGGCGGCTTTTCCTCAATTATTTTTGAAGAATTTAACCTGCACGAAAGCAAGCAGGTTCGCAACATCAAGCTAGAGTTTGAGCGCTTTACGACTGGCAACACCCATACGGCATACATTATCTGCCGCCAAGTGGAACAAGTATCGAAAAAGCTGGGCATCGAACTGAATAAGGCGACTGTTGCAGTTTGTGGAGCTACTGGCGATATTGGCAGCGCTGTATGTCGCTGGCTAGATGCGCGGACGGATGTGGCGGAGTTGTTGCTGATTGCCCGGAAGCAAGAGCGATTGCAAGCTTTGCAGGCGGAATTGGGCAGAGGCAAAATTATGGACTTGGAAGAAGCTCTACCCCAAGCTGACATTGTGGTTTGGGTTGCCAGTATGCCTAAAGGTGTCGAAATTGACCCCACGGTTTTAAAGAAACCGTGTTTGCTGATTGATGGTGGCTATCCTAAAAACATGGCGACTAATATTCAGCATCCGGGTGTTTACGTCGTCAATGGTGGAATTGTGGAGCATTCCCTGGATATTGACTGGCGAATTATGAAAATCGTCAACTTGATGGATGTGCCAGGTCGTCAGTTGTTCGCCTGTTTTGCTGAATCGATGCTGCTGGAATTTGAAAAGCGGTATACCAACTTTTCGTGGGGACGGAATCAGATTACTGTGGAAAAAATGGAGCTAATCGGCGAGGCTTCTGTGAAGCACGGATTCCGACCGCTTTTAAGCTATTAACTTTACTCTCGTTCCCAGTCAGAGACTGGGAATGCAGTTTATAATCCAGCCGATTCCACTGTAAATGCGATGTACCGCAATTTTGTACAACAGGAACTAGAGCGATCGCTCTAGTTCTTTCACTTGACATACTCCCCGGCATAAACGCACGGGGATTCTAGGCTCAAACAGCAATTGCAGCTTATAAAATCGCCATAGATTTCCCGGCGCTGTTCAAGTTCCACTAAAACCAAAAGCCCTAAATCTTCAATTGGCGCTAAAACGGCTATATATTTGCCTTGGTGGTACAAAATCACTCGTTAGCCATCGCTCACTACCTACTGTATCCTCTGATCCAAATTTTCTGGCAGTTCGCTCAGATTTATGCGAACAAGAATCGGGTGATCCAGGTTAGGGTAGATTTCTTGCATACTCTTACGAGGTAGGATGTTGAGATAATGTACTTAATGTTATCGAACTCGTTAAGGTGGCAAATCCTGAGCGCAAGCCGTTACTTTTAGATTTTGAAAAACCTCTCTCTGAGCTGGAGGCACGAATTCACCAGATTCGCGAACTTGCCGAAGATCAGGATGTCGATGTCTCTGAGCAGATTCGGCAGTTGGAGGTGCGAGCGGTGCAACTTCGTGAGGAGATTTTTAGCAGTTTGTCGCCGTCTCAGCGGCTGCAACTGGCTCGTCATCCTCGGCGACCTAGTACATTAGACTACATTCAGGCGATCAGCGATGAATGGATGGAACTACATGGCGATCGCGGTGGTTGTGATGACCCGGCTTTAGTCGGCGGTGTGGCTCGTCTGGGCGGTCGTCCGGTGTTGATGCTCGGTCATCAAAAAGGCAGAGACACAAAGGACAATATCGCCCGTAACTTTGGACAGGCTTCTCCAGGCGGCTACCGCAAGGCAATGCGGTTGATGGAACACGCTAACCGTTTTGGGATGCCGATTTTAACATTTATCGATACTCCCGGTGCTTGGGCGGGTGTGGAAGCTGAGGAATTGGGACAGGGAGAAGCGATCGCCTATAATTTGCGCGAGATGTTCCGCCTAGATGTCCCCATCGTCTGCACCGTTATTGGCGAAGGCGGTTCCGGTGGCGCTTTGGGAATTGGCGTAGGCGATCGCCTGTTAATGTTTGAACACGCAGTTTATACCGTAGCAACACCCGAAGCGTGCGCCGCTATCCTCTGGAGAGATTCTAGCAAAGCTCCCCAAGCCGCAGCTGCACTCAAAATCACCGCTTGGGATTTGAAAAATCTCGGCATTCTCGATACTATTTTGCCAGAGCCGATTGGCGGCGCTCACGCCGATCCCCTTAAAGCAGCCAGTATCCTCAAAGATGCCCTTTTGCAAAACTTGGAAGAACTCACCAATTTGACAGGACAACAACGCCGGGAGTTGCGCTATCAAAAGTTTCGTCGCATTGGGGTTTTTACTGAAATCTCTGCCTAGAGGAGGTTGACAGTATCAGGCATTGTGGCGAGTGCTATAATTAGCGAGTAACGAAATATTACAGTTTTGCCGGCAGCGACCGTTAGCTTTCTTAAAAATTAGCGACAGATGCAATCTTAGCAATTGCAGCTATCGCTAACAGATAATAGACAACGGCTCGAAAGGTGAAAATGTACGCAATAAGCGCTCCCGTGGGCATTATTGGTAGCCTTCCTCAAGGGGAAAGCTAAGCTGAGAATTGATGGCTATTCTTCGTCGAGAAAATGGGAAGATTTGATGACTTCTCCTGTTCGTAAGTCTGCCTTGATTACCGGGGCAAGTAGTGGAATTGGCAAAGCGACGGCTCTGGCGTTTGCTAAAGCGGGGATTAATCTGGCTTTAGTGAGCCGTCAAGAGTCAAAGTTAGAGGCGGTAGCCGAAGCTGCTAGGGAAGCTGGGGTGGAAGCTAAAGCTTATCCCTTGGATCTGGCGGAAGTTGGTCAGGTGAAAGAAAAGATTAGCGCGATCGCTAACTCATTTGGTGCCATTGATATTTTGGTCAACAACGCCGGAATGGGCTACACCAACACAGTTATGGAAACACCCTTAACTGACTGGCAGCAAGTAATTGATCTGAATCTTACCAGCGTATTTCAGTGCATCCAAGGAATTTTACCTCAGATGCGCGATCGCGGGTCTGGGACAATTATTAATGTGACATCAATTGCTGCCCAGCAACCCTTTCCCGGTTGGGGTGCCTATAGCGTCAGCAAAGCTGGCTTAGTTGCTTTGTCTAAAACCCTCGCAGCTGAGGAACGTGCCAAAGGCATTCGTATTGTCACCATAAATCCTGGTGCTGTTAATACCCCAATTTGGGACACAGAAACGGTTCAAGCTGACCTAAACCGTTCAGCCATGTTAACACCAGAAATAGTTGCCCAGTCGATTCTTCACATGACGCTGCTACCAGAACAGGCAGTAATTGAAGAATTAACCTTAATGCCCAGTGCTGGCGCTTTATGAGTTTTGAGTTTTGAGTTAGGAATGTGAAGAGTGAAATTTATAATTCAATACTCTCAAATAATTCTTAACTCAATCTTCAAAATTTATAACTCTCAAAACAACTCCAAACCATAACACAGACTTATCATGACTATTGCTTCTTCCAGCGGCTCTAACTTATCCGCCGATTTAGGCTCTAAAATTGCTGCGCCTCGACCTGACCGGAACACACTCAATGGCAAAGAACCCAATTTGCAGCCGCCCTCGGAAGAAATCAATGACGAAATGATGGACGCTGTGCGGACGCTCCTATTGGGAGTAGGCGAAGACCCAGAACGTGAGGGACTCCTGAAAACGCCGAAGCGGGTAGCAGAGGCAATGCGATTCCTAACTGGTGGCTACAATGAATCCTTGGAAGAACTTGTCAATGGAGCCATCTTTGATGAAGGTCACAACGAAATGGTTCTCGTGCGGGATATCAACTTCTTTAGCCTTTGCGAACACCATATGCTGCCATTTATGGGCAGAGCGCACGTCGCCTACGTCCCCAACCAAAAAGTGGTAGGACTTAGTAAGCTGGCTCGGATTGTCGAGATGTATGCGCGGCGTTTACAGGTGCAAGAACGGCTAACGCGGCAGATTGCAGAAGCGGTTCAATTAGTTTTGGAGCCGCAGGGAGTCGCTGTTGTCATGGAAGCTACTCATATGTGCATGGTGATGCGAGGTGTCCAGAAGCCCGGTTCTTGGACTGTCACCAGTGCAATGGTGGGCGTATTTCAGGACGATCAAAAAACTCGCGAAGAGTTTCTGAACTTGATTCGCCATCAACCAGCCTTCTTTTAGCAAGGTTCTTAGGTGGTAATCCCAACCCCCTTATTTAGGGGGATTGGGGAATCAAAAAAAATTATTTACTGTAGGGACATGGCATTGCCATGTCCCTACAGATTTATAGAACCCAAGCCTTAAAGGGCTATACTACCTGGCTCAAAAACTTCACCTGTTGGTCAAAGTCAAGGGATTTCAGAGAGTTCAACAATTCTGTACCTTCCGACGAGAGCTGATAGTCAGTCGGCAAGCTAACCTGTTGTGCAAGCTGATACAAAAAGCCTAAACGGGAGTTAGTATCCAGAGAGCGATACTGACTTAGGGGGGGAGTACCTACCCCAGGAATCAGCTCCAGCAGTGCCTTGCTAGGATGTGGGTCAAGCACTTCCTCTTCTGCTTGAGTCTTTTGGTCGGAGAAAACATCGCGCAACAATTGCACCTGCTCATCCGGACGCATTTCCTTAACGTGCTTTAGCATCTCTCCAGCATCTTTTGATGAAGCTATACCAGAAGCGGAAGATGAAAGCGAGCCGCTTGCTGCGGTGTAAATGGAGGCGAGTGCAGCCAGCTGGTCATCTACAGGTAAGCGCTTAAAGGCTTTTACAGCTTGGTCGAGTGTATCGGTGTTTGTAAATGTCATAGAGACTTCTAAAAAATTGACGACAGCTTCCTACTCTCAGGGGCTTAGCAAATATCTTTACTGCGCCCTGAGTAATTCGAGGTTATTTCTGTAAACAAATGTAAACCTTTAATAAAAGGTCAACGCCTATACAAAGGCAGAGGCTTTTGCCAGATATTGATCCAAATAAATCCTTCGGCAGTATGAGGCGCAATATTAGGTAAAGCTAAGACTATGATTTGTAGCCACACCCACTCTTGGCAAAAAGGTTTTTAAAAACCTGTAGTCTCATAGTTTGGGTGACACAAAAGTAAGCAAAAAGCCCATTATTTTAACTAAATTATGGGAAACCTTGCTTATTTTTAGTGGGTGAATTGTTTCTAATAATTTGTAAAAGTAGGAGAAAAGTCTTGTTTCACTCAATGTTATTGGCAGCAATACAATCGACCACTCCCGATACTGCATTATGGCACTGGCAAGGAACGCCAATCATAATTGGTTCCTGTCTCTTGGTTTTATTAATTGCTAGTCGCACTATTCGCTATCCTCAAGCTGGTGCTAAGATGCCTTTGCCTTTCCCGTCTCTTTTCAACAACATCAGTGTGGGAGGCTTTCTGGCTGCGATGAGCTTCGGTCATATGATTGGAGTCACCGCAGTTATTGTGCTATCCAATATGCAAGTTTTAAAGTAACTACCATCGGCTAATCAGGTTGTGGTTTATCGATTTTAAAGAGGCAATTTACTTTCTTTATAGGACTAATAATATTAGTCTCTGGAAGAAAGCAAAATGCCTCTAAATCAAGCAAAAGCTTGAATTGAGATTGTCAAGCCAATAACCTAAGAGGTTTTAAGATTTTGTAGAGTAGGCAATACCCACCCTACGACTAAACATCAAGACGAGGAAATGTTTATGAGCATCTTTTTTTAGACAACTTTGGCTTTTGTGGCTGTGGGTGCAATTATGCTTCTAATCTCACCTTTGCTTCAGCTTTATTAATCCGGGCTGCTTTGCCCAGTCTTAGGGTGACAATGGGGCAGATAAAAGACACGAAGAGATCGTAAAATTGCTACTGCCGCTTCCCTTCTAGCTTCTCAAATAGCTGGGCTACTCTGTCTAAATCTTTGTCTCCGGGCGATCGCTCCACGCCGCTAGATAAATCAATACCGGACGGATACACCTGCGTTAAGGCATCCAACACGTTATCGGGTGTTAAGCCACCTGCAAGAAACCAGGGACAGCTAGGCTGGAATTGTTCTAAGGTAGCCCAGTCCAGTGTTTTTCCGGTTCCTCCCAACATTTGGGGATGATAGGCATCCAGCAGTAGCGTGTCTGCACACTCTCCATAGGCATCTGCCTGAGTTAAATCTTCTGTCGTTTTTATTCTCAACGCTTTGATGATTTCCACGTTAGGTAGAGATTGACGCAGCTTGTGGCAAAATTCCGTTGTTTCTATTCCATGTAACTGTACACCTGTCAAGGCTGCAACGGCGACAGTTTCGCAGATTTCCTCTTGTGTAGCGTTGGCAAAGACACCAATCCGGTCAACGTCGGGAGGCAGTTTTTTCCCGACTGCTCGGATTTGCATGGCACTGACGTAGCGCGGGGATGCCTGTACGCAGATAAATCCCAGAGCGGTTGCTCCCAGATGCGCGATCGCTTGCCCTTGCTCAGGTTTCGTAATCCCACAAATTTTAATTCGCATTGAAATTGTTCTGATTTGTATTAAAAATTAATATAACTGTTAACTCTTAAAACAAATTCTGGCTTAGTGCAAAGAGATTTTTATAATCTTTTTTGTTACTAGATTTTAATAAAAGCAGGAGACAGTAATTTGATGACAATACTAGCTGCCCTCCAGTCTACCGTTCCCGCGACACCATCATGGACTCCCACAATAGGGCTGGTGATGATTTTATGCAACTTACTTGCTATTGTCATCGGTCGCTTTGCCATCCAGAAACCCGGTGTGGGGCCTGACTTGCCCTTTGAAAAACCTGCTCTGTTCCGGAATTTCAGTATTCCTGAATTGCTGGCAACCATGAGCTTTGGTCACATAATTGGCGCAGGTGTCATTCTGGGACTGACTAACGCCGGAGCGCTATAAAATAAGGCAACAGGCAAAAGCGTCCAAAATTCTGGTGCGAGGATGAGCGCGATCACGCGATCGCCTTCCCCGGATCTTGAAGCAAAACAGGCAAAAGGCAAAAATAATTCTTCACTTTTTCCTTTTCAGCCCCTATCCCCTATTAACAATTCAGGAGAAAACAAAAATGGTTGACTTAAGTAGTTTACTTGCCGCAGTGCAGCCCACTGTTCCCCCAACTCCAAGCGGCACTATGGCCGGGTTCATTATCATGGGTATTTTCAATCTTCTTGGCTTGTTCGTCGCCGCCAATGCAGTCCAAAAGAAGGGAGTCGGCCCCAAATTGCCTTTGCAGCTTCCTGGTTTTGGTAAAAACTTTAGCGTTGCTCAATTTCTTGCAGGGATGAGCTTTGGTCATGTGCTGGGGACTGGTGCGATTTTAGGGCTGACCAACATTGGTGTCCTTTAGCACTCTGATTTAACTGCGAGCGAAACGAACAAGTTACTAAGGTGGGTATTGCTCACCTTGGTGATTATGGCGCTCTATCGATTCATCCCACAGCTAGAAGCAACGGGATGAATCGTTTGTTATTTGTAATAGCAGGAATCAAAGAGGAAAATTTCGATGCAAGCAAGTTGGCGTATTGGCTCGATATTCGGAATTCCGCTGTTTATAGATTATTCGTGGTTTTTTATTTTAGCTTTGATAACTCTTGCCAATGCCCTAGATTTCTCAACAGTTTTAGGCCCAGTTCTCGGCGGAGGCGCTGGATTATTAATGGCTTTATTGCTGTTTGGTTCCGTCTTGCTACACGAACTGGGTCACAGTTTGGTAGCGCGAAAGCAAGGCATTCAAGTTAACTCAATTACTTTATTTCTATTTGGTGGAATTGCTTCTATCGAGCAGGAATCAAAAACTCCAGGCGAAGCCTTTCAAGTGGCGATCGCAGGGCCTGCTGTTAGTTTTGTTCTCTGGTCGTTATTTTACCTCGTGGCTCACACTCTCCCAGTAACGGGTATAGTGCAGGTTATGACATTAAACCTGGCAAAAATAAACCTTATCTTAGCATTATTTAACTTAATCCCCGGACTGCCTTTAGATGGCGGACAAGTTGTGAAAGCTGCGGTATGGAAAGCCACCGGAAACCGCTTTCAAGGCGTGCGTTGGGCAGCTAAATTTGGTTTAATTTTAGGATGGGGCGCGATCGCATTGGGGATGGCAATTATTGCTTTCAATGATCAGTGGTTCAATGGCTTCTGGATTGGCTTACTCGGCTGGTTTGGCATCCGCAACGCTACGTCCTACGAGCGGATGTCTACCTTACAGGAAACCTTGCTACAGATAATAGCAGCAGATGCTATGCAACAGGAATTCCGAGTTGTGGATGCTAACATGACCTTGCGTCAGTTTGCTGACGGATACATTTTGGAAGCTTCCCACTTCCCCGTTTACTTTGCAGCTTCCGAAGGTCGCTATCGCGGTTTAGTTTCAGTTGACGATTTGCACTTCATTGAACGCAGTCGTTGGGAAACCGAAACCCTACAGAGTATCGTGCATCCGCTGACAGAAATTGCCACAGTTGAAGAAAAGACACCCATAGCGGAAGTGATTAACTTTATGGAAGCCAAACAGTTAAATCGAATTACCGTACTTTCACCCGCAGGCGCAGTTGCTGGCGTTATTGACAGAGGTGATATTGTGCGTGCTGTAGCCGCCAAACTAAATCTGGCAATTTCCGATGCAGACATCAAGCGCGTCAAAGCAGAAGCTAGCTATCCGCAGAGTTTACAATTGAATGCGATCGCTAAAGCAGCAACCCTCCAAGACTAACACCATTAACTTCAAGTTACGGCTGAATAACTATCTTTCCCGACTTGTTGATATAACTCAGCTTCCGCTCAAACGTCACCAACACGAAGCAGTAACTACCTTAGCAATTTTGTCAATGTAGCCAATCTTGTTTGGTTAATATCTTAGAAAAGGTTGAATAATAAGAACCTAACATCCTAACTCTAAACATTAGCTTTAGATAATTTCCTGCTGATGTATAATCATTAATGAATCATATAAATTTTTGCCAATAATTAATGTGTTGCCGCTTTTTGTAAATCCTCAATCGTTCCTTTATAATCTCCTAGTCCAGCCTTTCCCATTCCCGGTTTATAGAAGTATTCAGCACTCATGTGATTAATAGGTGTTTGTAGTGGTTCATAGATAATTAAAGGTAGTCCAGCCAACACAGTAGCTATTCCCAGAATTACATTTGTGCGGCGTAGGAAATTCATAACTTTACTTTTTTTCTATAACATCTGTACTGGAGTGCGCTAAAATTTCTTGCCACTCTGCATCAGATAAAGGCTGCATCACCATCTCAATCCCGAAACAATTACCTGCTGCTACAGTTAGGGCATCCACAACAGTTTGAATCAGCGTATCTCCCTGCTGAGAAAAGGGTAACTTTATCGGTGTCATAACTTCGCCAAACACCTGCTTAAACAACTCAGCATCTGGGGACAAACGCATCGAACCGTGCTGTAAGATAGCATTCCCTCGCCGCAGTTGAGCGCTACCGGTCAACTTATAACCATCAACAGTAACTAAATCAGCACCAGTGGCGGTGCCAAAACAATTGGGATTGTGAATGTAGCCACGCCCAGATGTACCGTAGTGTAAGTCTAAGCCAAGCGATCGCCATCCTTGAATCAAAAACTCACAAATTGCCTCATACGCCTTCAGGCGACTCCCAGCCAATCCTGAAGTAACAACCATATAGGTGAGATCGCCTTGGTGCAACACAGCGCGTCCGCCAGTCGGACGACGCACCAAATCCAACACACCAGCTGCATTTAGCTGCTGCCAAGATGCAGGCCATCGAAGTTGATGATACCCCAGCGAGATTGCCGCTGGAGACCAAGTATAAAAGCGCAAAGCTGGCGGATGCCGTCCCAGCTGGTGTTGCTCGAATAACCATCGGTCGATAGCCATCTGGACGCAACCTGACGCTTGCAGCAAGGGAATCAAACGCCAATAGTTGTCATTAGTCATTAGTCAGTTGTCCATTGAAGTATTCGTAGTAGCTAATTGCCATCTTGTTTTTGAGATTACCAATTAGCTACTAGCTTTTGACTAATGACCACTGACTAATGACTAACTACCATATTCAGCCTGTAAAGGTTCGTCGTTGTTATCTGCAATAGTCGCCACAATGGTAATAGCGCGGGAAATTTCTCCCGGAGAAAGCTCTGCCACAGTGCGAGATGAAAGCACAACAACTTGGTTGTCTACAATACCGAAATGCGATTCAAACGTTTCAGACCAGTTCATTTCCAGTAGTTTCCGCATCAACTGCGCTTCGTTCTTGGCAGGTAGCTTCAGTACATTAGACCAAACTGTAAACGTATCATCATCGGTAATGCCAGTGAGTTGCACAAACACTTCGACAGTACCGTACTTAAACTTCCAGAGGTATTTATTGTCCTCGCCTTGACTCACCATCGCGGTGTCGTCCTGATCCAAGCTGGAGATGACAGTTTGAATCACATCTACATAATTCACTGCCGTTGCATCCTCGATCTGCTCGTTGGTAATCAGATCCTCTGTTGAAAGTCCTTGAGTGGAAATTTCGGTAGCAGGCTGTTTGGTGGTCATAAAACCTTCTGCTTATGAGTTTTGCGGTTTGCTTAGACCAACTCTATCGTCTAGAGGGACGCTTTGAGGACACCCCAATAGATTAGTTTTTTTTAAGTTTCTGAAATTTGAATCGGCGAGCCTCTTACCTCCCCTCCCCATAACTCGTTCCCAGGATGAGCCTGGGAACGCTAGAGAAGGAAGCGATCGCGTCCCCAGGAGACAACCATAGTGCGAGACTATCGTTATACCAGTGGCTTTCTCGCGATCAAATACTTGCTCATAAAGTGAACCTCAGTGGTAATATCCGTGAACCCAGCCTTATCCAACCGTTCCACCAAATCATCAGTGATGTAGTGCTTGTAATACGGCTCGTGGAACATTTCGTGAAAATTTTCCATCAGTGGCTTCAATTCCGGAGAATCGCTCATCTGAATCGAGTCGCAAATAATAAACACTCCTCCCGGTTGCGTTACCCGGAACGATTCCTCAATCACCCCCTGACGCGCCGCCGCTGGCAACTCGTGGAACAAGAAAACAGACGTTGTCGCATGGAAATAGTTATCCACATAAGGTAACTCTTCCCCATTCGCCTGTAACAGTTGCGGCAATTCCCCTTGATTTTCCGTCAAGAGTTGATTTGCCTTACGCAAGTAAGCAGGCGACAAATCTACACCAAACAAGGATGCCTTCGGCAGAGCATCACGAATTAACTTCAAAGTGCGACCCGTTCCGCAAGCCACATCAAGGATGCGAATTTGTTGTGGTGGAGTCGAATCAAAAGCTTTCAGTGCTTGCTTCAATGGAGCGAGAATGCGCCTCCGCATCGGATCTGCGGTGCCACCAAACAAAATTTCCACCTGCAAATCATACAGATTTGCTGACCAATCGCTCAAGTAGCCATCAGTTTGATGATGGAAGTTTTGCAGATAGTAGCTAGGATAACCATCCATCGCAATGTCTGGCGAAAACTCTTGATAACGCTTCTGATTTGCCCGCTGCCAGATTTGCAGCGTATCCAGGCACAGCACCGGATAGTAGCGGAAAAAATCTGACCAAGGATTATCAAACAGCACACTTTGCGGATATACGCCCCGTTCGGCATCCTGCCAGTCTGCTTCGATAATCTGATTCATCCGTTGTTGAAGTTTGGGTATAACTTCTGGCGGAATAGGTTTACTCTTTGTCTCAACAGGAGGAGAGATTAAGTTCAGCAGCTGTGTAGTTAAGACTTTGTGAGCTAGACCAAAGTAATTTTTTCCCTGCTGAAAAGTTTGATAGGTCAGCTTGGCGAGATTGTCAGGAATGGGAATTAATTGGTCAATTTTGGAGGTGGACTGCATAGCGATTGAAGATTTGCGCTTTCTAACTTGGGATGAGTATAAAACGATGAGGACTTTTATTTAGTTTTGTAAAGATACATTTTTTATCGTAGCTCAGTTTTTTCAGTTTCCATCTGTCGTTGGTGAGACAGCAAAAAAAAGCGCCACTCTGACGGGTGGCGCTTTAGATTTGGTTTTCTCGTTCCCGGTCGGAGACTGGAAACGAGAACGAGAAAATTAGCAATCGTAGTAGAGGGCGAATTCGTAGGGATGAGGACGCAACCGCATTGGGTTAACTTCGTTATCCAGCTTGTAAGAAATCCAGGTATTGATGAAGTCTTCTGTGAACACACCCGGTTCAGTTAAGAAAGCGTGATCGTGTTCTAGCGCTTCGAGTGCTGCATCCAGAGAACCTGGGGTAGAAGGAATTTTGCTCAACTCTTCGGGGCTGAGGTCGTAGATATCAACATCCAGGGAAGGGCCGGGGTCAATTTGGTTCTTGATACCATCTAGACCAGCACAGAGCATAGCAGCAAAAGCCAAATAGGGATTGCTGGTGGCATCCGGACAACGGAACTCTAAGCGCTTCGCCTTGGGATTGGTGCCAGACAGAGGAATCCGGATGGAGGCGGAACGGTTGCCTTGCGAGTAAGCCAAGTTTACAGGTGCTTCAAAGCCGGGGACTAGGCGCTTGTAAGAATTGGTTGTGGGATTAGTCAACGCCAACAGTGCGGGTGCGTGCTTGAGCAAGCCACCGATGTAATGCAGCGCCATTTGACTCAAACCAGCGTACTTATCGCCTGCAAACAGAGGTTGCCCATCTTTCCAGATAGACTGGTGGGTGTGCATCCCGGAACCGTTATCGTTAAATACTGGCTTCGGCATGAAGGTGACGGTTTTGCCATATTTCCTGGCAACGTTCTTGATCACATATTTATACGTCATCAAAGAGTCAGCTGCCTTAATCAAAGTTTCAAAGCGGAAACCGAGTTCGCACTGACCGCCCGAAGCAACCTCATGGTGATGCTTTTCAATTGGCACGCCGCACTTTGCCATTGTCAGCAGCATTTCCGTCCGCATATCTTGGGAGGTATCGGTTGGGGCAACGGGGAAGTAACCTTCTTTGTAGCGAGGCTTGTAACCGAGGTTGCCACCTTCTTCTTTTTTACCAGAATTCCAACGACCTTCGATGGAATCTATGTGGTAATAGCCTTCATGCTGGTTTTGGTCAAAGCGAACATCATCAAAAATGAAAAACTCAGCTTCTGGGCCGATGAAGACAGTATCGCCAATTCCGGTAGAAATTAAGTAATCTACTGCTTTCTGGGCAATCGTGCGGGGGTCGCGGCTGTATGGTTCGCCTGTCCGGGGTTCGACAATGCTACAGACTACGCTCAAAGTCGGCTCTGCCATGAATGGGTCGATCCAGGCAGTTGTGGGATCAAGCACCATTGCCATGTCTGATTCGTTGATGGCTTTCCAACCTCGAATACTTGAGCCATCGAAAGGTACGCCTTCGGTGAAGCTGCTTTCATCGATTTGGTTTTGGTACACCGACAAATGCTGCCAGATACCCGGCATATCGATGAACTTTAGGTCAATGATCTGGATGTTTTTTTCTTTAACGTAATTCAGGAACTCTTGCGGGTTCTGGAACATTTAGCGGACTCCTTAATTTCTATGCTGGCTCAAATCTGGAAAGCCAAAAAAAACGGTCTAACGATCATCAGGGGTGGTGGATCGCCAAGTCAAGGGGAAACTTGGAGCGAGGGCAACCAATTTTCAGACAGAAGGCAATGCTTGTACTGAAACATCCTAAAGATAGGTTTCGGGATGTTTTGTATCGTACTATACAAATTTACGAGTCCTGATTTGCAACTAATTTGAAAAAAGTTAAAAATTGTAGCAAAATTTACAAATATATCTTATGTGCATCATAATTATAATTAATCAGTATCAAAAGCTACTTTTTAGGCGGGGGGAAGCGTGGTGTTTAAATTAAATCAGGATTTTGACCAGCAAGAAGCACTACAGTATCAATCGGGAACGCGGGTAGAGCTAAAGCAGCGTCCTGGGGTTGTAGATATTATTGCGGAATATGACCCGATGATGGTGCCACCAATCTGGTTGGTTAATGATCCTCAACCACGCTATCCAGAAGAATTGACATTAGTGCCAACAGTAGGTATGAATATGGGTTGGTTGAAAGCAGTGGGGGGTCGGAAGGTGCGATCGCAAGCTTCCCAGTCTCCAAACAGCAGCACAAGGGCGATCGCATATCGCAGTTGCACTCTTCCAAAAGTTGCCCACTAAGAAAGCACCGCACGCATCAACACTGTGGGATGCTTAATAGATGAGAATATGCTCAGGGAAGTGTTGGGTGTTGTAAACTACAACGTTGGTAGTGGGTAGGCAACAGCACCCTGAGTGATAGAAAATCATCTATAGAGCTTGTTGTTGGGAGAGTAATATCATGCGGGACGCAATCACAAACCTGATTAAGAATTACGATGTTTCGGGTCGTTACCTGGATCGTAATGCCGTCGATTCGCTAAAGTCTTATTTTCAGACGGGTACGGCACGAGTCCAAGCGGCTGCGGCAATCAATGCCAATTCAGCATCGATTGTCAAGCAAGCTGGTTCCCAGCTATTTGAAGAATTGCCGGAGTTGATTCGACCCGGTGGAAATGCTTATACGACTCGCCGTTATGCGGCTTGTCTGCGGGATATGGACTATTATCTGCGCTATGCCAGCTATGCGTTGGTCGCGGGTGATACGAATGTGCTGGATGAGCGAGTCCTACAAGGTCTACGGGAAACCTACAATTCCTTGGGTGTGCCTATTGGCCCGACTGTGCGCGGTATCCAGATAATGAAGGATATTGTGAAGCAGCAGGTAGCAGCGGCTGGGGTGGAAAATACTGGATTTGTAGATCAGCCGTTTGACCACATGACTCGCGATTTGAGCGAACAGGATGTTTAAGCTAGAAGATTGAAGGTTAGAAAATGGAGGATTGGAGGTTATAACCTGTAACCTTCTAACCTTCCACTTGCTTTTTGGAGCGATCGCACTTTTCCCCAATACAAAGGAAAAAGCGCGATCGCTTTTTTATGTAACTTTTTGAACCAAATAAAAGCCTATCTCGATCCTAAACTCTCGACACTTAACGGCACCAAATCCCCATGTGTTGTGTATCCTAACAGCATTGGCTCATGCTGTCGGATAAACTTGCCTGTCAGTACACAGCGTTCTTCCTGCTGGGCTGTGGCGGGAACGCTGGCTCGAATATCAGACCGGGAAAATTTGGGTTTATACTCATCGGATTTTTGCTGCACGTAGTTCCAGAGGATATCTCGAATCAACGCTTGATATCCTTGATGTCCTGCGAGTTCTTTGAGTTCTTCCTTGAGTTCCCTTTCTAGGCGTATGCTCGTGACTTCCATTTCTGTTGTCGAGGTGCGTGGTAAGGTACGCATGATTTTTTCTCCTAAAGATGTGGACATAGTAATACAAGTGTAGTATATTGAAAGTCACATTCAAATTAAAACCTTCAAAAAGCTTTCCTGTGAGACACATACCTACCCGCTCCATGTCAACCTGCCATCCGAACCCCCAAACAAGTTGGGAATCGGCGGCTATTGTCGTGGAGTTTCGATTTATGGGCGATTATGGCTTACAGGGAGATTCCTGCGGGATTGATGAAAAAAATTTGGATGGCAAAAATGGTGGTAGCCTGCGGTTTGCAGAACCACAGATAAATAAACAAAGCGGGAGGTACAGGCAAAAAGTGACTGTACCAATATAGGACGAGAAGACCCAAGAGCAGTTTTCCAGCCCCCGCTTCTAAGAAAAAGAGGCGGGGGTTAATTGTATGAGGAGCCGAGTCGTGACAAGCGCAACTGAGGTGTTAAGTAGGTCGGTAGTGGTATTTTCCCAGAATTACTTACCGATGAGCCGGGTGAATATTAAACGAGCGATCGCATTAATGATCAGCGGTAAAGCCGAACCGCTAAGTTTTAGCGATGCAGTCGGTTGGCAAGTGCGATCGCCCAGCATAGTTATCGAAGTACCAGAACAAATCCGCTTGACGGTGACTGGCGCAGAGAGAGTCTGGCGCGTTCCTCCGGTAAATCGTAGAGAATTGCTGCGGCGAGATCATCACACCTGTCAATACTGCGGTAACACGAAACAGTTGACGATAGATCACGTCATTCCCTTATCAAAAGGCGGAAAACACACTTGGGATAACGTAGTTATAGCCTGCGAAAAGTGTAACCAACGTAAAGGCGATCGCACTCCCCTACAAGCGGGAATGCCACTTCGCACCCAGCCAAAAGCACCCATGCACCCTGCTGTTGCCTTTGCCGAACAGTTTTGGCGCGAACAGCACACTCACTCTGAGTAAAGGAGATACTAGGCAATGTTGAAATTAACATACACCGAAAATGGATTTTACTTGGAATGTCTGGCTCAATCCTTAGAGGAGTGGGTAGCACGACGGGTGATTTTGGCGCTGCGAGTTGGCACCAGCATCACCGTTGAACCTAGCACCGCTTCGTTTTTGCTTCCCGCTTCCTTGCCAGAAGTAGAACAATTAGCAACTCTGGTACAGCGGGAAGGTTCTGAAATCATCGGCGTGTGTGCTTGCGATGCCGATTACATCGAAGTCTGTCTGAATGGAACTTGGATCGAGGGAGATGGGGAGAATGGGGAAGGTGTGTTTGTTGCAGCATTAAGCGATCGCGCTGAATTCTTCCTCTTCAAGCTTTGGCAAGATGCACAAGCTTGTACCTCCTCCTTGAGGTAACTGTAGGGGCGCACTGCGGTGCGCCTTTTTCTTGGGAAAAGACGTTATGTCTTCTACTACCTGCATAGAACAGCAAACAGATAGTCTGGATCTATTCGCTTAGCAATGTTAGGATTCTTACTCAAGATAAATGCCCCTCCTTCAAACACGATTAGGGGAGGTTTATTTCCACGAGGGTTATAAGCACCAATAGTGGAATAAGGGCTACCATACTGTCCGTATTTATTCCATACACTTGTTGAAGAATGGCGGCTGCCATATTTCCCGTACTGGTTGCAAATTGACTCAGTGGCATACTGGTTGCTTGAAACCACGCCAAGCTCCTGTTCATCTGCGCCCAAAATATATGCGTTGCCATCTAGATCGCGAATTATATCTGCAATACTGACTTGAGCTACAAGCTGCTGTTGCAACGGAACTCTTGCTTGAGACTGTAAGGGTAAAAAAATTCCACTTGTAAAGGTTGCAATTGTAGACAAAACTGCTGTTTGAAGGGATTTCATCATTATTCTCCATAAATAACCCATCAAACTAAAGTATTCCCATTAGCAACTGAGTTCTAACGTTTGTAATTTTTAAATAGCAGCCCTAGCGATTAGAAATCGCTGCTAAACAAACCAAGTCCGCCTGCGCGGACTTTTGAAACCTGTCGAAGGCAGGTTTTGTTTGTATAGGCGGGAATTCTATTCGCCAGCCTTAGTGCAAGATATGCGATCGCTCTCCCCATCCTTCAGCACGTACTACAGTTACATATATATAGATGACTTGCCCGGTTATCAGCCATAAAACCTCATCTTGGCAAGGCTTTTGGTTATTTTCTTATATCCTAGGAAAATCCTCAAAAAAAACTTTTCCCAAACCCTTGACACTTTATGTAGTATTTATGTAGTATAAACATATTGAAAGAGGGGAAGAGACAAAAACCTCCAACCCAAAAGAGTCATGGTGCTACTCTACATTCAACGAATTAATAAAGGCTGGCATCCGCCAGAATCCTTTGAAATGCCGCATCAGTCTACTTCCCAAAAACCTGAAGTAGACAGGGAAAAAGCGGATAATACACACATCATTCAAACCAAAATTGCTGAATCTAGGCGTAATATCCAACAGGTTTATCACCTAGAAAGGCGGTTGTGTTTGTAACCAATTACAATCTTTTTTCTGAACCTTGAAAACTGAATAAGAAATCACCCATTTAACGATTGATTCTGTGCATTTTTAATGAAGCACAGACATCTCAAGTGGGGGAAAAGCCTAGCAAGCAATGCCCCCACATTCCTGAGATGTAACACGATTGTAGTGAGAGCATTTGCTGAAATGCTGCTGAAATTATGGGGCTGTAGCTCAGTTGGGAGAGCATCGGCTTGTCACGCCGAAGGTCGCGGGATCGAGACCCGTCAGCCTCGTTCAGCAGCAATTCCGACAGTAAAAATCTGGTTGCTCTCACCAAATGGCCCCATCGTCTAAGCGGCTAGGACACAGTGCTTTCAATACTGTAATACGGGTTCAAACCCCGTTGGGGCTATGCGGCGATTGAGTATCTGTTTCTTTCAGATTCTAAATTGCCCAAATCGCCGAGGTCGAGTAGCCAAGAGGCTTAAGGCGTCTCTCTGCAAAAGAGAAATTCGTGGGTTCAAATCCCACCTCGACCTCTCAAAGGGAGTATAGCTCAATTGGCAGAGCAGGCGGCTCTTAACCGTATGGTTGCAGGTTCGAGTCCTGCTACTCCCACTGCCATCAAGGGAGTATAGCTCAGGTGGTAGAGCAGCCTTCTCATAAGAGGCTAGTCGTAGGTTCAAGTCCTACTACTCCTACTGATAAACAAAGCCTCATCGTCTAGCGGTTTAGGACGCTGCCCCCTCAAGGCAGATACGAGGTTCAAATCTCCCTGGGGCTATCTGGAGAGGTGGCTGAATGGTTAAAGCGCTGGTTTGCTAAACCAGTTTGGGGAAACCCATTGCAGGTTCGAGTCCTGTCCTCTCCGCCTTTTTTACTTGGGTTGTGTCGCCTACCGGAGTAGGCAACTGTCTGTAAAACAGTGGCTTTGATGCAATGCAGGTTCGACTCCTGCCCAACCCATCAGCATCATGGGAGCGTGGTGTAATTGGCTAACATCTTGGTCTCCAAAACCAAAGATTGAAGGTTCGAGTCCTTCCGCTCTCGTCAACTTGGAGAGGTGGTCGAGTCGTTGATTACTCAGTATTGGAAATGCTGCTCAGTTTAACTGAGGAGTGTACCCTAGCCTTCGGCAACGGCTAACGCCGAACGGGAACGCTGACGCGAACAAATCCCTCTCCGTTGAAATTTCCCCCGGTAGCTCAGTTGGTAGTAGCGCCTGTCTGAAGAACAGGAGGTCGTCAGTTCGATTCTGACTTGGGGGGCTGTCATTGCCTTGTAGCTCAGTGGAAGAGCAGTCGCCTGTTAAGCGAACGGTCGTAGGTTCAATCCCTACCAGGGCAGCCTTTCATTGCCGAGTGGACGAATAGCAAGTCGCATAACTCTGAATTATGAAGTTGTAGGTGCGAATCCTACCTCGGCATTTATTGGGGAGTCGCCTAATGGCATGGCACCGCTCTTTGAAAGCGGAAAAATGCAGGTTCAAGTCCTGCCTCCCCAGTTCTGCCCCTAAGAAGGCAGCTTTCATCACGCTCCTGTAGCCCAATTGGAAGTAGGCGGCTGTCTCAAAAACAGTCTATGTGTGAGTTCGAGTCTCACCGGGAGCATCAAAACTCGCTCCTGTAGCCCAATTGGAAGTAGGCGGCTGTCTTAAAAACAGTCTATGTGTGGGTTCAAATCCCACCAGGAGCATTAACGGGGTGTGGCGCAGCTTGGCTAGCGCGGCAGCTTTGGGAGCTGAAGGTCGCAGGTTCAAATCCTGCCACCCCGATTTACCCCTGTGATGCAATAGGTAGACATACTTTGTTGAGCGCAAAGTTTATGCAGGTTCAACTCCTGTCAGGGGTACTGGGCATGAAAGCCCGAATACGAATAGACCAATCATTTTTGCCCCTGTAGCCCAATTGGCACGAGGCGCTTCGCTTAGAACGAAGAGGTTGCTGGTTCAAGTCCAGTCAGGGGCATTGGTGCGATGCGGGTGAAGTAGCCAGGGTAGGCTTGGAGGTCTCATAAGCCTCTTATCAGCAGGTTCAACTCCTGCCCCCGCCACCAAAATGCAGGCGTGGTGCAATGGCAAGCATAGGAGTTTCGTAATCTTCTGATGCGAGTTCAACTCTCGCCGCCTGCTTCGGTGCAGATGTGGTGTAAGTGGCAATACAAGAGCATGGTAAGTCCTCAATGTGGGTACCCTAGCCTTCGGCAACGGCTAACGCCGAACGGGAACGCTGACGCGAACAATCCCCGCCGTCTGCTCTTTGAATAATGCAGGTGTGATGTAACAGCAACATGAGGCTCTTGTAAAGCCTTCTTGCGAGTGCAAATCTCGCCTCCTGCTTTCAAGCGGATATGGTGTAACGGTAGCATCTGAGCCTTCCAAGCTCTAGGTACGAGTTCAAGCCTCGTTGTCCGCTCTTTCAAATATGCGGGTGTGATGTAGCGGCTAGCATCTGAGTGCGCCACACTCAGCGCGAGGGTTCAAGTCCCTCCACTCGCTTTCGTAGTCCTGTAGCTCAGTCGGGAGAGTGCCTCTCTTACAAAGAGGATGTCACAGGTTCAAGCCCTGTCAGGACTACCAATATAAACCCCCATAGCTCAGTGCATAGAGCAGCGCCCTTCTAAGGCGAGTGTCCCAGGTTGGAATCCTGGTGGGGGTGCTTGATACAGTTCAAAAAGGAGGATGCCTTCTTCTGCAATTAATTGAACGGGATGAGCGATAAGCCTAAGGGCATGCTTCGCTAACGCATCGCATCTTGCGTGACCCAATCCTTAGAGCCTACATACTTTAGTACGAGAGGAAAAGTAACGCTGTTCAAACACAGCGGGCGTTTGAGAACGAGGAGTGCGAAGAACCCGGCAGGTTGGCTTCAAGGTAGCCATCCTTTAAAGAGTGTGTAACAACTCATCGGCGGAGTCCCTCTAGTAACTGAGAAAACGCAAAATGCTCTGATAACTTGCACGCGAGAATGCGATCGCATTCAAGAACACAAAATACGGGTCTGTAGCTCAATTGGTAGAGCGTCTACCTTGCAAGTAGAAAGATTTGACACTCTCCGCCCTATAAGTGCGGAGATTCTTCGTTCAACGACTCAGCTTGCCGAGATAGGCTTTCGCCTAAAACAGTAGAGACCAAATCTCCCGAAGCGTTCGGATCTAAGATCCAAGTTCCCGTATGACCTACGGTACTTAAGGCTAAGTTCAAGATGTTAATTGCGGCATTCCAGTCTCGGTCTAATACAAATCCACACTTACAAGCATGGGTTCTCATCGACAAAGACTTCTTAACGCAATTGCCGCAGTTAGAGCAATTTTGAGAAGTGTAAGCTGGGTTTACTGCAACTGTCACCCTGCCAAATTTGACTCCAAAATACTCCAACCATTTCCTGAACTGATACCAACCTGCATCGTTAATAGATTTGGCGAGACAGTGATTTTTGACCAAGTTCTTAATCCTCAAGTCTTCGTAGGCGACCAAATCGTTAGATTGGATTACGCAACGCGCCACTTTTTTGGCGTGTTCTTCACGTTGCCTACTTATTTTGAGGTGTACTCGCCCTAATCTATTAACAGCTCTCTTGCGGTTAGCAGAGCCTTTTTTCTTCCGAGAAGCACGGTGTTGGTATAACTTTAGCCGCTTTTCTCCAGAACGATAAAACTTGGGGTTTGGTTCGCTATATCCATGACTATCGGTATAAAACTCCTTGATTCCTACATCTAAACCAATCGTATTTCCTGTAGGTTTTATACTATGAAAGTTTTCACTTCTTATTAGGAACTGAACATAATATCCATCAGCTCTTTTGACCAACCGGACTCGCTTTATCTGGTCTATTTGGTAAAAGTTCAAATCCCAAGTTCCCTTGAGCTTCAGCTTGCCAATCTCTTTTTTGTCGGTAAAAGTAACTTGTTTCCTGTTCTCAGAAAGTGTCCAGCCGGAGGTTTTATATTCCACTGAACGACAATTCTTTTTAAACCGTGGATAACCCTTTTTACCCGGAACGGACTTTTTGCAGTTGTCGTAAAACCGAGCAATGGAGCTATAGGCTCTTTCTACCGAGGCTTGACAGGCATGAGAATTTAAAGCTTTAACAAAGGGATACTCTGCTCTGAGTGCCGTATTGTGACGATAAAGGTCTTTTTGTCCTACACCCTGATTGTCCATCCAATAACGAATGCACTTGTTGCGGACGAATTGAGCGGTTTTTATCGCCTCATTTATCGCACTGTATTGAGTTGTCTTCCCTTTAGCCTTAAACTCTAAAACGATCATTTGACGTGGGAAAACCCTACGCCAAAATAATACCATAAATAAAAACCGTCCTAGAGGTTACTGAGCCTGTTGAAGTAAGGACGGGGCTTAAATCTTATATTTTTGGTCAGTTCGATTCTGACCAGAATCCACCAAATTTAGGGGTCATAGCTCAAAAGGCACGAGCGCTTGCTTTGCACGCGAGAGATCAGGAGTTCGATTCTCCTTGACTCCATCATGGTGTCTGAAGCCAAAGCGATCGCGGCACTTGCTTGTGAGGCAAGCCATAACGGGTTTGAGTCCCGTCAGACACCCCAAATGGAAGATACCGCCGAAGGGACGGCAACTAAACTTGAAATCTAGGGCAGGATAACACCTGGGGGTTCGAGTCCTCTATCTTCCTCTGTCTATATAGGGATAAACGTCTCCTTTTCTTTGCTTTCCCCAGGGAGTTATACTGGTGCAACTTTATCAGGGAAAATTCAAGTGGACAACAAAACTTGGCTGGGTAGTCTTGGAGAAAGCAAAGTAGCAGCTGAGTTAAGTCGGCATCGCTTTCATGTTTTCAGCCAAACAACAGGGAAGGCACCTTTTGACCTAGTAGCTTACAAGGATGGGTACCTGTACAGAATTAATGTTAAAACTACCCAGAGATTGGGCAAATGGGGTTCTTGGGAAGTTCAGATTAAAAGTTTGCGGTCTAACCGCACAAAAAATCGGATAGTTCCTTTTGACCCTCAATCTTGTGATGTACTTGCTGTGTATATTGAACCTCTTGATAAGGTGTGTTTCTTGCGTGTTTCTGAAGTGTCTGGAAAGAATTCCATCGCCTTAAGAGAGAACGCAGCGCACCAGTCCAAGCTTGCCTGCATTTCAGAATTAACTAACCCTGAACTCATCTGTTACCTCGAAAACCAGGGAATAACAGAGACGTTGATAGGAGTAAATAAATTAACTGAGAAATCTAGTAATTTCAGACAAGATACTTTAGCGGAAGCGCCTTATAAAAGGCGAAGAACTGGGAAAGGTTCTGGCAGGGTTTTAACCAAGAAAGAACCAGTTCGCCTCAAACCAAGGAAAGTTGAGCGTCCTTCCAAGGAAGAACTTGAAAAGATGATCTGGGAAACTTCTGTGCTTGAGGTCAGCCGCAAGTATGGAGTGTCGGATGTTGCAGTTGCCAAATGGTGCAAGAAATACGGTATTTCCCGACCACCAAGGGGTCACTGGGCTAAGAAAAATCAGTCCACACATTCAAAGTTGTAAGTTTAATTACTTTTTCCACTGGAGGCTGAAAAGCGAAGCACCGTGCTGATAACGCGGCTATAGAAGGGGCAGTACCTTCCCAGTGGATTTCCCTCTGCTAACGGATATAGCGCTGACGCTACGAACGTCGGTTGTGGTGGTTCGACTCCATCCAGAGGGGTTTCCCTTGCCTGCGGGATGCAGACCTAGCCCTCCGAAGGCTGGCGACCAAGCTCGACTCTTGGGCGAGGGGTTATTCCGCGATCGCTCAAGTGGTAGAGTCCGTAGCTGTTAACTACGGCGTTGTAGGTTCGACTCCTACTTCCGGAGCCAATTTTTACCCGTGTCCTGACAGACAAAGCATACATACTCGGCTGTTAACCGACAAAACCAAATGCTTTCTCGACTTACACGGGGTGAAAGTTCCCTTGCCTGCGGGATGCAGACCTGTTCCTCCTAAGAACGGTAGCCAAGTTCGACTCTTGGGTAAGGGGTTAATGCCAGATAGCTCGATGGCTGAGCGTCCGACTGTTAATCGGAGGGTTGTGGGTTCGAGTCCCACTCTGGCAGTTTCATTTGTGCGGGTGGTTGGCATAGCGGCTGTGCAGCGGGCTTTTAATCCGCAGAGATAGGTTCAACTCCTATACCACCCATTATTTCCACTAGAAACCGAAAAGCGAGGTGCAATAGTTACAACATTGCTGTAGGAGGAGCAGTACCTCCCCGGTGGACTAATTGATGAAGTTTTGGCTGTTGAGCTTTAGGTTCAAGATGGCTGACACAGGTTTCTCAGGACTGCTGGTTATCTAGCACTCAATCAGATGTGAGGTCTACGTCAGAGTCATAGCTGCCTGTAGGTCGTAGTCTGGTTATCAACTGTCTGAGCAGGAAAGCATTGTTGTTCCAAGCAGTATAAACGTTAGCCCCTTTACCCCTCAGCCTCAAAGTCTGTTGAGCTTTGTCATGGCAGATGGTTGCCAGTAAGCTGACGACTGAAACTAAGCCGAGTTCGTCTACAAGAGCTTCCAGTTCATCATGAGTCATCTGTAAAAACCTCAAGCGTGATTACTAAAGAATACCAAAAGTAGTCAAAAGTAGTCAAAAGTAGTCAAGCGCGATGCTACCCTAGTCAGGGTATCCTTTTGGGATGGCAACCAAGATGACACTCAGCATCAAGCTAGATCCTGAAGTAAAGAGGCAACTGGAGGAGATAGCTAAACAGCAAAACACCAGTCTCAATAGGCTGGTGCTGAAGTATATATCACAAGGAATTCAAGCTGATACAGAGGAACCAGATAGGCTAGCGGCTATTGAGGCTAGGTTGGATGCGATCGAAGCTAGGTTGAATGAGGTGACGAAGTAATACCTCGATCTCACCGCACTGGGCGGCTGGTTGATACTCCAAAGAACCCTGGCTTAAAATCACCGATTCCTAACTCAATACATTAGACCTCTTGCAAAAGTCCCAGATGCGTGGGACAAGTAGGTTAGAGTTGGGTAGCATTTATGACCTACGAACAAGTAAAGAGCCTGAAGTCAGAAGACTTTAAACGCTTG
>NZ_JAMPKJ010000056.1 GCF_039962115.1 Funiculus sociatus GB2-C1
GCACTTCTGATATATCAACTTGACGCGGGCGACCACCTGGTGAAAGCTTCTGGAATGAGGTCACTAAGCAATTCATACTGAGCGCAAGTTAAGTTACTGGGATAAGCTTTACTCATGTGGCTCTCTCGGTGCTGCGTGTTTTGCTATTGGCAGCTTACACTGAGAGAGTTTTTTTACTGCCTAACCCACTTTTCAAACATCCTCTAATAGTGCTCGTGCCCTGGTTCGAGCGACTTTTTATATGGGTGCTGTTGTTGCCATGCGTTATAATCCGGCGATTAAAGCTTTTTACGAGCGCTTAGTATCTCGTGGTAAGCCGAAAAAACTGACCGCTACAATTATGCTTAAGTAAACGGTATTGCTTTAAAAAGCAAAGGTACAAGAAAGAAGCCCAGGCTTGACGAATAAAATTCGCGACTACACAGAATCTTATCCACTGCAGCTTGGGTCGAAAAGTCGTCGCCGGTGGACGATAGTTTATACAGCCGTGATTACGAACATCGCCGGGTGTTTTTTCTCTCTTGTACCTCTGCGCTAACATGAGCGTACCGAGAGCGTTTAAACTTCCACCGCTTCTTTGCTTTTCACTGGCGCATAAAAATCACCGTTAGCGTCAACCGCTATTCTTCCACTTGATTCTTCACCAGTAATCAAACGTGCGCCGCGTTTCTTCGTCCAATAGTTCCAGCCCCACTGGAGCAGCACTATCAGTTTGTTGTCAAATTCAATGAGATAATAAATGTGGATAAATACCCAAATTAGCCAAGCTATTACACCAGAGAATTTCACAAAACCAAGGTCTGCAACCGCTGCATTACGTCCAATAACTGCTAAACTTCCTCGGTCAATGTACTGGAACGGTAGCATACTGTAACCAGCAAGTTGCTGTTTAATTAGGTTGGCGACATACTCGCCTTGCTGCATCGCTACAGGCGCTACACCGGGTAATGGTTTCCCGGTTTGATGAGTATAATTCGCTAAGTCCCCAATAACAAAAATATTGGGATGTCCTGCTAGACTCAGGTCAGCTTCAACGATTACTCGCCCCGAACGGTCGAGTTGAGCGCCTGCGCGTTCTGCTAAAACTTTTCCCATCGCCGAAGCTTTGACCCCAGCAGCCCATAAAATTGTTCTAGCAGGAATTTCTTCGACTGTATCTCCTTGTTTTGTGGTGACAATATTATTGTCAATATTCGTGACTAGCGTCTTTGTTTGCACAGTTACGCCCAATTTGTTGAGGGATTTTTCGGCTTTTTCTGATAAATCTGGTGCGTAGGGTGGCAAAATGCGATCCATTCCTTCGAGCAACAAAACTTTCGCTTCTGCGGTGTCGATGTTGCGGAAATCTTTTTTGAGGGTGCTGAAGGCTAATTCTGCGATCGCTCCCGCTAATTCTACTCCTGTTGGCCCACCACCAACGATCACAAATGTCAACCAGGCACGCCGTTTTTCCGGATCGGTTTCTTTCTCCGCCGCTTCAAACGCCATAAAAATGCGCCGCCGCATTTCCAGCGCATTTTCAATAGTTTTCAACCCAGGCGCTACCGTTTCCCAGTGATCATTTCCAAAATAGAAATGACTTACACCTGTAGCAACAATCAGAGTATCGTAATTTAATTCTTCCCCACTCAGGAATATTTTTCCCTGTTCTGGATCGATATCCTTCACTTCTCCCATAATCACTTTAGTATTCTCGTTTTCACTGACTACAGCGCGGAGAGGGGAGGAAATATCAGCGGGGGAAAGTGTACCCGTGGCGACTTGATAAAGGAGTGGTTGAAATAGATGAAAGTTGCGTTTATCGATTAGCGTCACATTGACAGGAGCGCGACCAAGTGCTTTGGCTGCATATAGTCCGCCAAAACCGCCACCGACAATAACTACATTGTGAGGAGACTGATTTTCCACTGGTTTTACCATAAAATTGACATCCTTTGTTTTATGTTGCCCGTGGCTGTCGTTGAACAAACATTTCTTTACCAACTGACGAGGTTTTCGTTACAGATGTTCATATTACCTTAGTGTGCCTAGTTTAAAGCAAGCGTAGCGGCGGCTACAGGTAGGGCTATTTAGTAAAAAAAGTATTACCGAAGAGGTAGTTGGTGGGAAGCGATCGCATGGTGAACGATAAAACGCGATCGCGCTTTTGCCAGCGGTTCTAAAATTGGGATAACGATTTCCTGGTTTTGGCGGCGCGATGCAAACACCAAAAAACCAACAGACAGCGGGAAGCCTGATGCAGAACCTCTACGAAACCGACTTCTACGCTTGGACTCAGCAACAAGCACTCCTCCTCCAACAGCAGCAATGGACTCAGCTTGACTTGCCCAATTTAATCGAGGAGATTGAATCGTTGGGAAAACAACAACGTGCAGAACTACGAAATCGCTTGAGCGTGTTAATTGGGCATTTGTTGAAATGGGAATACCAATCAGAACGACGCAGCCGTAGTTGGTTAGCAACGATTCGAGTACAACGGCGGGAGAGCCTAAAGTTGCTGAGAGATAACCCTAGTCTGAAGCCTTATCTTGATGAGGCTCTACAGGAAGCTTATGAGAACGGCAGAGATTTAGCATCAGGAGAAACCAACCTGCCGTTTTCAACCTTTCCCCAAGAATGTCCTTATACGTTAGAGGAAACTTTAAGCGAATTCTTCTATCCAGGTGAAGCTGCGACAGATGAAATGATGGAATGATCGGGAGTAAAAGAGCGCGGTAGCGCGTCAGCGCATCGTCCTTTTGACTTGCCACTCTAAAATCGGATATTCACATTGCCTGAATTACCAATTCATTTCTTACAGATAGTTTCCCAAAATTTTTCTAACATCAATTTTTATGAGTTTATAAAAGGATTAATTAGCTTTTTGATGAGACGATTCATGCTTTTTTGAGGCAAAACATTTTTGTTGTGCTGCGACACGATGGTTAGGTGCGATACAAGGATTACAGTGGAGGTGGAGGTACAAGTTCCATGTTTGCAGTTATCACACCAGAGAAAATCCAGTTACCCGCAGGCGCAGTGGTGCGGCTACCCGGCAGTTGGCAGGACTATCAAGCACTAACTCAGCAATTAGGCGATCGCTCAATTCCTCGTATCAAGTATCGACCCGGAGAGATTCTGTTAATGTCACCGCTACCCCGACACGGACGAGAAGCAAATGTAATTGCTGATGTGGTCAAAGTTTTATTGGATCACTTAGGGCGGGACTACGAGGCATTTACCCCGATTACGATGGAACTCCCAGAGATTAGCGGCATTGAACCGGACTACTGCTTCTATATCGATAACTGGGCAGCAGTTGCAGGTAAAGACCGCATCAATTGGGAAATAGAGCCATCCCCCGATTTAGTAATTGAGATAGATGTAACCAGCTATACGGATGTAAACGATTATCTGCCTTATCGAGTGCCGGAAGTTTGGTTATATAAAAAGAACCAGCTTAAGATTTACCAATTGCAGAGCGATCGCTACACGGTTGTAACCAGCAGCCGCTTTTTTCCCAATATGAATGTTTTAGAAGTCATCGCGGAATGTTTCCGAATTGCCTTTGAGCGCAATACCAGCGTTGCGATTCGGGAGTTACGGCAAAAATTAGCAAGCGAGAATTAAATTAATTTCGTGAACGCGATCGCCTGTCAGAAATAAAATAACCGTTCAACTTGGTACTGAAATCCAGGAAAAATGGCAAACCAACCTCATCCGCAGCTTGGACTGTACCTACCGAGCGATCGCTGAGAGCCAAAATAGGATGTAATTAGTTTCACGCGGTTTAAGCTAACTTATCATGAACTCCGATTCGTTATTGTCTTTTCTAAATTCTTCTGATCCAGATTTACCAGCGTGGCTGCTCTGGACAGTTCTTGGTTGGATTTTGTTCATTTTTCTGATCGATGTCCTGAGTCAACCATATGGGCGGATACACCAAGCTGCTCAAAGCGGCGAGCGTGAAACTGTCAGAAAACTCCTCAAGCGAGGCGTAAGTCCTGACTATCGCAAAAGTATTGAGGCGCGTAGTCCCACACCATTGTATGTTGCCGCTCAAAACGGTTATCTAGGCATTGTTGAACTACTAATTGAGTACGGAGCAGATATCAAGCAAGGTGTGGATGATGAAAACGATCCATTGCTCACAGCTGCAATTCAAGGTTATCAGGAGATTGTCGAGTGTTTACTAATGAATGGTGCGATCGCAGGAATCCATCTAGCAGCGTTCAATGGGGATTTAGATAGCATTCGAGCTTATTTGGAGCAAGGTGAGAACGTTGATGCTAGACGAAATGGCAAAATGACTCCTCTTCATTTAGCGGCTCTCAACGGTCAATCAGAGGTGGTGGAATTCTTGCTTACCCACCATGCGGATATTAACGCCAGGGATAGGTACGGCAAGAGGCCACTGAGCCAGGCAATGAAAAACGACTACCTCTGTGTGGCAGAACTCCTGATTCATCAAGGAGCAATCAGTGGGCAGGATTATGAAAAATCCACTTTGCTACACGCTGCTGCCAGCTACAACTGTCAACGAATCGCCCAGTGGTTGATTGCTCAGGGCAATGATGTTAATGCCCGTAGTGCTAACGGTGATACTCCGCTCCATACAGCCGCGGCAGTAGGTAGCGCGAAGGTTGCCGAGGTACTTATCCAGAATGGCGCACACCTTGATTCATGGGGATCTCTGGGAGATACACCGCTACATAAAGCTGTGCGATGGCACAAGTTGGATGTTGTGGAACTTCTAATCCGCAGTGGAGCAGACATTAGCAGTCGAAGCCGTTCAGGGGGTTCTCCGCTCTATCATGCACGCTGCGGTTCTTTGGATGTCATAAGTCCCAATCCAGAGATGCGGCGAGAGATTGAGGCCTTACTGAAGCGTCATGGTGCAGTTTGGCATGAGCCTTACCTTAATGATTAAGCGCAATCGTCCATCGACTTTAGGCTATACCATTTCACTTTATGTCTGTAATAAATCCGTCTATTGCTCCATTTTTTAGCTCTGTTGGGGGAGCGTAAATGTGGCATTAAAACAGTGATATTAGGCTGAAGCATGAAACCTACTCCATCCTCCTTTACTCTCAAAGTAAGTACCTGGTGGCACTCTTGTTCATAATTACGATTCTTAAACATATCGCAACTACTCCTATCCCTTTGTTGAAAAGTGAGGAGAAAATTATTACCGCTATCGAACAAGTGCGATCGCTAATAGGGGCTAAAAGCAATTCTCTGGTAACTCACCAAAGCGTTTCCGATACTTAGTTAACAAAGATTCCATCTCTGCTATTCTTTGTTGCTCTTGCTCTAGCTGGGATTGTGCCATTTCAAGCCGTTGCTGCAACCGCGAAATTACTTCTTCCGGTACTGGATATCTGTTACCTTGCTCGTCGTACCAATATAACCAATCTCGCTGCCATTGTTCGCAAATACCAACTTCCCGACCAATTCCTAAACCTATTTCTGGCATCCACACAGGTTCTCCTGGTTGACGCACATATTCCCCTTCTATTAACTGATAAACCTCCAAAGGTTCATGCCTGTCGCGTCGCCAATGGTCAGGATTATAAATAACATAATACAACACTCCCATTCGAGCATAATCGGTCATTTTTTGACCGTATTCTTCACCATAAGTTTGAGAGACAAATTCTAATACCAAAATCGGGACAATGTTGTTTTCTTCTGCGAGAACGTAACTTAATCTTCCCAGTTGACCCTTAAGCCGTTCTACTCCCAAACTCAAGAAAGCATCTGGTACAATTGGCGTTCTCCGAATTTGTCCGGTTCTGTCGTAAATGCCCATATCAACGCCCATAAACCAGTCATTGCGAGTTGCCCAAATTAATGCCAAAACTGCTTTGAGCAAGTTGGGAATGATATTTTGTAATTCATTGTCCACCGGGGTATCGTCAGAGTCGGGTAGTTCTGCACTCGTAGGGAGATTATCTAACGGGTTGTAGTCTAGCATAGGACTGGAGTGTGACATTCACTGTCTGGATCTTAGCTTTGCTAGGGAGGAGTAAGCGATCGCATCTCTCCTAAGCTCCACCAACAGGCAGATACACCCAACAGCAAATACCCAACAGAATGTAAAGTCAGCCTGTTTTTCCCCAGGTATTCTGGTAACTTTAATAAGTTAATTAATTTCCTAGTATTAGCCTGCTTAGGCAGGCTTAGTTTGTTATAGCCGCGACTTTAGTCGTTAGGCAGATTTCCAGGCAGGATTGGTGAGAGAATTATGGCGCTAATAGTCCAAAAATACGGCGGAACTTCAGTAGGATCGGTTGAACGCATTCAAACAGTCGCACAGCGCGTTCACAAAACAGTCCAGATGGGCAACTCGTTAGTTGTCGTAGTTTCCGCGATGGGTAAAACTACTGATGGACTGGTAAAATTAGCTACCGAGATATCCACTAACCCCAGTCGCCGGGAAATGGATATGCTGCTCTCTACAGGCGAACAAGTTACCATCGCCTTGCTGAGTATGGCATTGCAGGAATTGGGACAACCAGCAATTTCTCTCACGGGCGCACAGGTAGGAATTGTTACCGAAGCTGAACATACCCGCGCCCGGATTCTGCACATTCAGACAGAGCGTATGGAACGTCACCTAGACGCGGGTAAAGTAGTTGTGGTGGCTGGTTTCCAAGGCATCAGCAGCATAGAAGATTTGGAAATTACCACCTTGGGACGCGGCGGATCTGATACTTCAGCGGTGGCACTGGCGGCAGCTTTACGAGCAAGCTGTTGCGAAATATACACGGATGTACCAGGAATTTTTACCACAGATCCCCGACTGGTGCCAGAAGCACAACTGATGGACGAGATTACCTGCGATGAAATGCTGGAATTAGCCAGCTTGGGTGCAAAAGTGCTGCATCCCCGCGCTGTGGAGATTGCGCGGAATTACGGCGTGGAGTTGGTGGTGCGTTCCAGCTGGACAGATGACCCCGGTACGCGAGTGATTTCCCCGACACCCAAGCCGCGATCGCTACAAGATTTAGAAATTGCCCTACCAGTAGACGGGGTAGAATTTGATACCGACCAGGCGAAGATAGCGCTGTTGCGCGTGCCGGATCGTCCTGGCGTGGCGGCGCGGTTATTTGGTGAAATTGCCCATCAAGCCTTAGACATCGACTTAATTATTCAGTCAATACACGAAGGCAATACCAACGATATTGCCTTTACTGTCAGCAAAAACGTCATCAATCGGGCGGAAGCAGTAGCAGCAGCGATCGCGCCCGCCCTCCGTACCCAAAACAGCCCAGAACAGGGAGAAGCAGAGGTGATGGTGGCGCGGCACATCGCCAAAGTCTCCATTGCTGGTGCGGGGATGATCGGTCGTCCGGGTGTGGCGGCGCAGATGTTTGCCACTCTCTCTACTGCGGGGATCAACATCCAGATGATTTCCACCTCGGAGGTGAAAGTTAGTTGCGTAGTTGATGCGGATGATTGCGATCGCGCTATTTCCCTGCTTTGCCAAACTTTCGAGGTAGATAGTTCCCCAGTCAGACCTAGTGGGCATTCACAACACACAAACACACCAGAATCTTCTCCTCCGGTGCGCGGTGTCGCCCTAGATTTCAACCAAGCACGTCTAGCGATTCGCCACGTTCCAGATCGTCCGGGAATGGCGGCGCAAGTGTTTGAATTATTAGCCCAAAAAAATATCAGCGTGGATATGATTATTCAATCGCAACGCTGTCGGGTAATTAATGGCATCGCCACCCGTGATATTGCTTTCACTGTCGCCCAAGCGGATGCACAAGAAGCGCAAAAAGCACTCTTATCAATCGCACCTTCATTAGGTTGCGGTGAAGTTGCAGTGGATACTGCGATCGCTAAAGTTAGTATTGTTGGTTCCGGAATGGTGGGACAACCTGGGATCGCCGCCAAAATGTTTGAATCCCTATCCCAGCACCAAATAAATATTCAGATGATTACTACATCTGAAATCAAAATTAGCTGCGTTGTTGCCCAAGATCAAGGTGTTCTTGCCTTACAAGCAATTCACACTGCCTTTGGGCTTGCAGGTACTCAGAAAATCCAAGTTCCCGCATAAAATCTAGCTAATTTTGTTAATTAATAAAGGCGATCGCATTCTCTCCCCTCTTCCTTGGCGTTCTTCCTTTTTCGCAGTTCATAATAACCCACTCCCATCCTCTTAGCCCCCCTTAAAAAGGGGGGTTGGGGGGATCGTCTTTCCCCCACTCCCATCCTCTTAGCCCCCCTTAAAAAGGGGGGTTGGGGGGATCGTCTTTCCCCCGCTCCCACCCTCTTAGCCCCCCTTTTCAAGGGGGGTTGGGGGATCGTCTTTCCCATTTTCCCCATCCCTGCGTCAAACTGATAAATAGCAACGTCGAACTTGAAGCAGATGACACAGAACCCCAGCCGAAAAACCCTGCTAGAGCAAGCACACAACAAACTAGATCGCGGGGAATACGAAGCAACATTAAAACTATTTCAGCAAGCAATATTACTGGAACTGCAAAACCCCAAAGCATGGTATGGGTGTGGTTTAGCTTACTATCGATTAAAGGATTATAAAAAGTCAGTTGAATTTCTCGATCGTGCTTTGCTTCTTCAGCCTGACTACATTTTGGCGTTGGCTAGCCGTGGTTTGGCTTATCAAGAATTGCAGCAGAATGAGGAGGCGATCGCAGACTTTGAAAAAGCTATTAAAATTGACCCCCAAGATTGTGAAGATTGGCGCGGTAGAGGGCTTGCGTTAGATGAATCGAAACGCTATGAAGAAGCGATCGCATCTTACGACAAAGCGATTGAAATTAAACCTGACTATCACTCAGCTTGGTACAACCGGGGAGTTGTGCTGAATAGCGTAGAGAAATTTGAGGAAGCGATCGCATCTTACGACAAAGCGATTGAAATTAAACCTGACTATCACTCAGCTTGGTTCAACCGGGGATATGTGCTGCGTAACTTAGAGAAATTTGAGGAAGCGATCGCATCTTACGACAAAGCGATTGAAATTAAACCTGACTATCACTCAGCTTGGTTCAACCGGGGATATGTGCTGCGTAACTTAGAGAAATTTGAGGAAGCGATCGCATCTTACGACAAAGCGATTGAAATTAAACCTGACTATCACCAAGCTTGGGACAACCGGGGACTTGCGCTGGGTGAATTAGGGAAATTTGAAGAAGCGATCACATCTTACGACAAAGCGATTGAAATTAAACCTGACTATCACCAAGCTTGGGACAACCGGGGACTTGCGCTGGGTGAATTAGGGAAATTTGAAGAAGCGATCGCATCTTACGACAAAGCGATTGAATTTAAACCTGACCTTCACGAAGCTTGGTTCAACCGGGGACTTGCGCTGCGTTACTTAGGGAAATTTGAAGAAGCGATCGCATCTTACGACAAAGCGATTGAATTTAAACCTGACCTTCACGAAGCTTGGAACAACCGGGGACTTGCGCTGGATAGCTTAGGGAAATTTGAAGAAGAGATCGCATCTTACGACAAAGCGATTGAATTTAAACCTGACCTTCACGAAGCTTGGAACAACCGGGGAAATGCGCTGTATCGTTTAGGGAAATTTGAACAAGTGATCGCATCTTACGACAAAGCGATTGAATTTAAACCTGACCTTCACGAAGCTTGGAACAACCGGGGAGTTGCGCTGGATGAGTTAGATAAATTTGAAAAAGCGATCGCATCTTACGACAAAGCGATTGAATTTAAACCTGACTTTCACGAAGCTTGGAACAACTGGGACTTATTAGTAAAAACGCAGCAAAACCCTTTTCCTTACTGGCTGACGGCTAAAGAAACTTGTACCAAAGCACTAGAACAGCTAAGATTTGAACAGTTTCCCTTGAGACATCTGACAGTATTGCAATACTTGTTGAAAATTTGTAGTTACTTGGGTGATACAGAGACATTCAATCAACAATTAGAAAAAGGAAGACAGCAGCTTGATGAATTACTGCGACAGTGCAAATTTGAAACCCAAAAAATCAACCTTGAGCGCCAATTTGCCGCCTTCGCCCAATTGCGAGTAGATATCCTCGCCCAGTCGCCAGAAAAGCACCAACAAATAGCAGCTTTAGAGATAGCAGAAAAACGCAAGAATACTTGTTTATCTTGGCTACGCGAAGGTTGGGATTATGATGTTCCCAGCCCCAGCTACCAGCAAATGCAACAATTATTGAATCCTAAAACTGCTGTCATTTACTGGCACATCAGCCCACTGACGATTACTACATTTATCCTCATAGACAATCAAGATTTGGAGGTTATCACTCAGAAAATCGATGAATTTGAAACTTGGTTTAATGAATGGAAAAGCGATTATCAAACCTACCGCAACACGCCCCAGACTCCTGCTACTAAAGCAGAGTCACCCTGGCGCACTCAAATATATTCCCGACTGGAAAATTTACGTGAAATTCTTGATATTAAGCAAATAGCCGCTAAGCTACCGCCCTTGGTTAACAAATTAATTCTAATTCCTCACCGCGACTTACATTTATTACCCCTACATTACCTATTTTCCGGCCGCAGTATCGCCTATTTACCCAGTTTACAAATAGGGCTACACTTGCAACAAAGAGGAGCATATCCCAAACCCACTAACATTTTAAATGTAGAAAACCCGCGCCGCGACTTGCCTTTTGCTACTATTCAAAATTTAGCTATTTCCCAGCTACATCCCCAGTGCGAATCACTAGAGATTCCGCCTCTTACCAGAGACGAAATCATTCAGAAACTAGCAGGTGATAGTGACACCTTCAATTTTACCGGACATGGCTACCACGATATAGAACAGCCGCAAAATTCAGCTCTGCTTTTAGCAGATACAGACAAGTTAACTCTAGAGGATATCTTCAGCAAAAGTAATAATTTAGACTTTAGTAAATACAGTTTAATTTGCCTCTGTGCTTGCGAATCTGGTATCGCCAGTCAACAAAACCTAATTGATGAATATGTCGGTTTGGTCAGTGCTTTCCTGGCAAAACGTGCCAGTTGCGTTGTCAGCACTCTCTGGAACGTTGACGAGCAATCCACAGCTTTGCTAATGATTCAATTCTACACCTTCATCGCAGCCGGAGAAACCCCCGCGATCGCCCTAAAAAAAGCTCAAAATTGGCTGCGTAACCTCTCTTATCCAGATTTAGCTCAGTGGTATCTCAATCTTGCCAAAGAACTAGCAGAACATCATCCGGCTGATAGCAAATTATTAAAAGGTTTCGCTGCTAAAATCCAACGCGACCAGGAGAAAATGAGGACATCTCAGCCACCTTTTGAAGAGCCTTATCACTGGGCTGGTTTCATTCTCACTGGTAAAATATAGAGAGAGTAGGCCCATATTCCTGTTGCGGTCGATGCTCCACAAACAAAGCCTATCTACGCAGGCTTTATATTAGCCCGCATAGGCGAACTTCGTTTGTTCGCTCTTGACTTTAGTCGTCGGGCATTTTTGCGTTTTTCAAACTTATTTTTACCCGCATAAATTATGACAGTTAACCTCAAATATTCGCAAGCGATCGCCGTTTACGCCTTTCTCCAAGCTTTAGCCGAACAAACAGAGGCTTTACCATCCGATTTACAAAAGAAAATTAATCAAGTAGGTGAAACCTTTGAATCTGACACCGAAACAGCAGTAAATTCCCTCTTGGAACTAGCTAAACATAAGCGTCTGACTACAGTCTACGAAAAAGTCTATCAGGATACCCTGAATAAGTACGAACCTAAAGAAATGAATAGGTATGACTCACCCAACAAGCAAAATCAACCCGATGCAACTCCCGCCGAAGGATTAAGTAATATTGCAGTTAATATTTTTAAAGATTCCAACCCTGTAGAAAAATCGAAAGAGAAAAAGCCAGAAATAACAGTCGTAGCAGACTTATATTTTCATTAGATAACGTAAAGCGTAAGTTGGGTTAATAAACGGATGTTGTTAGCGAAGTCGGAACCTAGCCCCCTAGCCCCCTTCCCTATTAGGGAAGGGGGAACCGGAAGCTATCCCATGAGGCGGAGAAGTTATATGAGGAAGAAAGCCAACAACGTCAGGAAACTTACCTAACTTATAAATTTCCAAATAACGGTATTAGCAACATAATATTATTTAGATGACAAACTTAGAGTATCCCACCCTCGATTTATTTATCTATAACCTAAGAGAAGATTTAGGTGAAGATGAAGCGGAAATCCGCGAACCATATAAGGATTACTGGACAAAATTACTTAATGTCGAAGGACATTTTAAAAACGATAAACAACCAGATGATCGTATTGATTATGATAAAAAGCTTGACAATTATGCCGCTGATGGTTCTTATATCCGTGCAAATTTAGGCGATACAAACTGTTTGCGATTTAGCTGTTCTGTTGATGGTAAATACACCGACTCTGAACTTGAGCCTATTATTACTAAAATTAAAGAATCAGCAATTTTACCTGAATTTGCAACGGCTATTACTAAAACTGACGAAAGAATAGACCCCGTTATCCTTTCCAAAGAAGGCTTTTTAGGACAAACTTGGATGATTTCTGGATGGGTAGATTCATCCACAGATATAAATCAAGATTTAGCACATAAAGCCTACAAATCTCTAATAGGTAAAGACTATCAATATAAAGAAGAAGGAAACTTTCTTGGCGGTAAAGTCCTTGAACTATGGCGCGGTGTACAGAAATGGGAAGCGATAGAAAATAACAGTCATGTCTTAATTATTTTCTATCCCGATGAAGCAACCTTTGCTAAAGCTGCCGGATATTACAATGCGTGGCGATACCTATTTTACTGTCGCCATAAAATCCTTTGGGCTTATGCACAGGGAAGGGAACTAAAATCAAGGCTGTTAAATAAATTTAATCAACCATTTCCCAACTTTAGCAATCTATCTCAACGTTCGCTAAAGCAACTCAAAAACGACTTACAAACAAATATCAATAACCTATCTTCTTATGTCCGGGAGATTAATTATCTGGAAATTCAACAACATACCATTGAAGTTAATTTGCTAAACTACGAAAAACAATGCGAACAATTTTTAAACAATGAAAAATTTTTACAAGAATTTAGCAAAATTGCAACTAAAAAATATAAAGCTCAGTTAGAAAAAGATGCTGTCAGCCTGCGACCTGGAGTAAGTGTTTTAGAAAACGTCACAAATACGATTCGCGGCATAGTAGAGATTGAACAAGCAGAACGCGATCGCAACTTCCAAAATTTCGTCGGATTAGCAGGCGTAGGCATAGGAACAGCCTCAATAGCTGCATCCACAGTTTCCCCATTTGTCGAAGGAATTACACAGCAACCATTCAAAAAAACTGATGGTACGCTATCACCTAAAAATGCCGCATTATTCAATATTACCACCTCTGCCAGCATCAGCATAGGTATCGGGTTTCTATGTATTCTAGTGACGCTATTAGCAATTTGGGTTTTTAAGCGGTCGCGTATTGTCTCACAAGCCAAATCTCATCGCCAACCCCCTAACAAATAACTCTGAAGTGGCCTGATTTATAAAGTGCGATCACCCTTCAAAAAAGGTACACTTCAAAACATACCAACAACAAAGGGAAAGTTATGGTTACACAGCCGCAATCTCTTCTCAAAGAAGAAATTATCTATCCCGACAGCGACGGACAGCCAATATCAGATAATACCAAGCAGTTTCGCTACATTGTCACCACTCAGGGGGGATTAGATGCGTTATTCCAAAATGATCCTAATGTCTTCGTTGCTGGCGACTTACTTTGGTATCCCATTCAAGGCGACAACAAGACCAGAATAGCTCCAGATGTTATGGTGGTTTTTGGAAGACAAAAAGGCGATCGCGGCTCTTATCAGCAGTGGCGAGAAGATAATATTCCTCCGCAAGTAGTGTTTGAAATACTATCTCCAGGCAATACTGCAAAGGAGATGATTAAGAAATACAAATTTTATGAACGCTATAGAGTGGAAGAATACTATTTATATGACCCAAATAGCGGTGAATTGACAGGCTGGCTACGCTCTGGGGAGGAATTAGAAGAGATTGAGGAAATGTTAGGTTGGGTAAGTCCGCGATTGGGAATAAGATTTGAGCTATCTGACACCGAACTCGTTCTTTATTATCCTGATGGACAGCAGTTTGGTACTTATGTAGAACTAGCTCAGCAACGAGAAATTGACCGACAACGAGCCGAAGCAGCTGAAGCTAGAGCCGAAGAAGCTGAAGCTAGAGCCGAAGAAGCCCAAACCCAGTTACAAGCTTTACGTGCTTTACTTCAAGAAAGAGGAATTGATCCAACGCAACTGTGACAGAAATTAATTTAGAAGTTCAAGAAACCAATACCCGTATCGACCGCTATCTTTCTCAAGAATTATCAGATTTATCGCGATCGCGCATCCAAAAGCTGATCGAAGAAGGCAACGTGCAGATTAACGATACTGTCTGCACTTCTAAAAAAGCAGCTGTGCAAGCAGGCGATCGCATCTCCCTAGCTATCCCAGAAGCTATTCCCCTCGACCTCGAAGCAGAAGCTATCCCCCTGGATATTCTTTACGAAGACGATTCCCTGATTATTATCAACAAACCTGCTGGTTTAGTTGTTCACCCCTCCGCCGGACACGAAGCCGGAACTCTGGTCAACGCCCTTTTATCCCATTGTCCCCTCGCGGAAATTGGTGGCGTGCAGCGTCCGGGAATTGTCCACCGTCTCGATAAAGATACCACCGGGGCGATGGTTGTTGCCAAAACCGACCAAGCGCACCAACATCTGCAAGCGCAACTGAAAGCTAAAACTGCACGTCGGGAATATTTAGGCGTTGCCTATGGTTCCCCGCGCACCGAAAGCGGCACCATTGACCAACCCATCGGTCGTCATCTGGTAGACCGCAAGAAAATGGCTGTCATCCCAGAAGAGAAGGGAGGACGACCTTCAGTGACTCACTGGCGGGTGCAGGAACGCCTGGGAAACTACACTTTGATGCTTTTCCAACTGGAGACTGGTCGCACCCACCAAATTCGCGTTCACAGCGCCTATATCGGTCATCCCATCGTTGGCGATCGCGTTTACAGTTCTGGTCATTCAGTGGGAGTTAATTTACCTGGTCAAGCACTGCACGCTTGGCGACTCAGGTTGGAACATCCCCTATCAGGGGATTTAGTAGAGGTGACTGCCCCTTTGCCTGACAGCTTCACTACTCTGCTGGAAGTTCTCCGACGGCGAACTTCCTCTTTCTAAAGAAAAATCTATTGCAAAGGTATTGGACAAAACCGCTTCGGGAAGCCAGTGAATTTGGGGTTGGGTTATGCAGTTGTGGTTTCTCTACAAGAAATTGCCACCAATTGCGCGATCGCGTTATTCGCCCTATTGCAAGCAGTCGCCCAAGAGCAACATCAAGTGATGCTTCTCATCGAAACTGCTCTTGGGGCTAGTTTATTCTGGGGTGGGTGAGCGATCGCGCTATTACTTAGCCAGTTACTCAGCCGCCGTAATACACCGCTACTGAGTAACGCACCTAAATTTTATGTTTTTTACATAATTGCCTTTTACCTTTTTCCCCTCCCCCGGCATTTTTGACTTTTTTGCAGGTGGTGCGGCGACAGATTGCTGCATCTGAACTCAAAATCCGAGAGGTTTTTATTTAAATATCTTTACAAAGCGACTCTAGAGAAAATATGATATCTTTCTGTGCAAATGAATACTCCATCTAGTTTATAGGCGAATATTAAAAAATTATAAAGATAGTAGTTTTATAACTCTTGAGTATAATCACTTAAGGTTTTTGTAACGATATATGTGGATTATAGGCAATAATTAGCAGCTAGAAGCCTTATGTATAAAGGATTTGAACTTTTATTCATTGGTCTTGAAATAAATTCACAAATCTTAAAAACACAAAGTCCCAAAGGCGTTGTATAAAAATAACCGGAGGGATCAATAAAAGACAAACGTTAAACAAAACACCGATTTAGCAAGGCAAGCCTATCTCTCATAAAAGGACGAACTTTTCTCATATTTCCATGACAACCGTTTTGTTGCCCACGTGTGAAGTGACAAGCGGGATGAGAGAGCAACTTGAAAGGTGTATTTTGGCTGATGTCTGATTTTGACCTTTCCGCATCGACTAAAACCGTGTTTTAAAAATCACACTCAACGAAATCAGTAGGAGATTGAGTTCATGTTAGATGCATTCGCCAAGGTGGTTTCTCAGGCTGACTCTAAAGGTGAATTCCTGAGCACCGAGCAACTGGATGCCCTGACCAACATGGTCAAAGATGGCAACAAGCGTCTGGATACCGTTAACCGCATCACCAGCAACGCTTCCACCATCGTTGCCAACGCAGCTCGTGCTTTGTTTGAAGAGCAGCCCCAACTGATCTCCCCCGGCGGCAACGCATACACCAACCGTCGCATGGCTGCTTGCTTGCGCGATATGGAAATCATCCTGCGCTACGTTACCTATGCCACCCTGGCTGGTGATTCCAGCGTGTTGGATGACCGCTGCTTGAACGGTCTTCGCGAAACCTACCAAGCACTGGGTGTACCCGGTGGTTCGGTTGCCGCAGGCGTTCAAAAGATGAAGGATGCAGCGATCAAGATCGCCAACGACCCCAGTGGTATCAGCCAAGGCGATTGCAGCCAGTTGATGTCTGAAGTGTCCAGCTACTTCGATCGTGCTGCTTCTGCTGTTGCTTAATAACAACTAGCAAGCTTGCTGTGGGATAACGCGATATATCGCGTTTCTTGGAAAAATCTGTAAACCATTAGGGAGATAAATCAACAATGAAAACCCCAATCACCGAAGCGATCGGAGCTGCTGATACCCAAGGTCGTTTCCTGGGCAATACCGAACTGCAAGCCGTTAACGGTCGCTTTGATCGTGCCACCGCTAGCATGGAAGCTGCTCGTGCGCTGACCCAAAAGGCTCAGCAACTGATCGACGGTGCTGCCCAAGCTGTGTACCAAAAGTTCCCCTACACCACCCAAATGCAGGGGCCTCAGTACGCTTCTGATTCTCGCGGCAAATCCAAGTGCGCTCGTGACATCGGTCACTACCTGCGGATGGTCACCTACTGCTGTGTGGCTGGTGGTACTGGTCCTATGGACGAGTATCTAATTGCTGGTTTGGATGAAATCAACCGCACATTCGAGCTGTCCAACAGCTGGTATGTGGAAGCCCTGAAGCACATCAAGGCAAATCACGGTCTTTCCGGTCAAGCTGCTAACGAAGCTAACACCTACATCGATTACGCCATCAACGCCCTGAGCTAGTATTCAGGTGCTATGCCCGGAAGAATCAGCGAGTGTTGGCGGTTAGGCTAGCAGTTGCTAATTTTTCCGGGCATTGTTTTTCTCATTTTCCATAAAAAAAACTTAAAAATTGTTGCGTTGGGAGAGAAAAGATGAGCGGTTTAGTGGCGTCAAATCTAGCAGCAGCAGGCCGGTTGGGTCTTTCTGCATTTGATGATACAAAAGTCGAACTGCGACCTGACTGGACAGAAGACGATCTGCAAGCGGTGTTCCGAGCCGCTTATCGTCAGGTATTAGGCAACGACTATGTGATGAAATCCGAACGCCTCACGGTAGCAGAATCTTTACTGCGACAAGGAAACATCACAGTCAGGGAGTTTATCCGGGCGATCGCTAAGTCGGATGTATACAAATCTAAGTTTTTCTATCCAAATTCAAATCAACGCTTTGTTGAACTCAATTTCAAACATTTGTTGGGTCGTCCTCTTTATGATGAGGCAGAGTTAAGCCAGCATACCCAACTCTGTGAAGATGAAGGGTACGATGCGGAAATTGATTCAATCATCGACAGCAACGAGTATGAAGCCAATTTTGGCAACAACGTAGTCCCCTATTACCGGGGATTTTTGGTAGAGCCGGGGGTGAGAACCGTTGGCTTTAGCCGGATGTTCCGCCTGTATCGCGGTTATGCTAGCAGCGATCGCTCCCAAGTAGAAGGAAAAGCACCCCGCCTCACCCGCGAACTAGGCCGCAACCAAGCTTCCACAATTGTCAAACCCTCTGGCGGTTCAGGTGGCTGGAATTACGGAACTCTCTCCAAAGATGCACCTCCGAAAAAAGCTCTCGGCGGTACTCAGGAAGAAAGCGGACGGGTATATCGCATTGAAGTAACTGGTATCCTGTCTCCAGGCTTCCCGAAAGTTCGCCGCAGTACAAACGCCTTCTTGGTGCCTTACGAGCAGCTATCCCAAAAACTCCAAGAAATCACCAAAAAAGGTGGCAAAATCGTCAACGTGTCACCAGCGTAAGGGGATTAGGGATTGGAGATTGGGAATTTGAAAGAATCTTACCCAGTCCCCAGTCCCTAGCCCCCAGCCCCCATAATTACAGGAGCTATATCAACAATGTTTGGACAAACTACACTAGGTAGCGGTACTCTCAGTGGTGCCAGCAACCGGATGTTTCGCTACGAAGTTGAGGGTATGCGTCAGACATACGAATCTGACAAACTCAGCTATCCCATTCGCCGCAGTGGCAGCATTTTCGTCACAGTGCCATACAACCGGATGAATGAAGAAATGCAGCGGATTAACCGCATGGGTGGCAGAATCGTCAGCATTCAGCCTTTGACACTGGAAAATAATGGTGAAGCGAAAAGCCAAGCCACAGCAGCCCACTCATAAAGCTTAATCTAGCAATCCTCTGTCCTTTGTCCTACGATGCTGGAGTCTACTCAAGAGTGCAGTATTCCGATCCGCCTGGTAGCGAACCGCTAACGGTAGAGATGGCGATCGCCAATCTCCACCATGAAGATTTAAGTCTCCGCTATTATGCTGCTTGGTGGCTGGGCAAATTCCGTGTTAATGAGCCTGCTGCTGTGGAAGCCTTGATTGCAGCTTTGGAGGATGAAGCAGATCGGACAGAGCTTGGTGGATACCCCCTCCGCCGCAATGCTGCACGCGCACTGGGGAAACTGGGCGATCGCCGCGCTGTACCAGGACTGATTCATTGTCTGGAGTGTTCCGACTTCTACGTTCGGGAAGCTGCCGCACAGTCTTTGGGAATGCTAGGCGATTTGTCCTGCGTTCCAGCGCTGATGAAACTGCTCGACGGTGGTGTAGCTGCCGCCATGCGGGTACCAGGACGTCCCCATTTAGAGCAACCTTCGGAAGCAGTGATGGAAGCATTGGGAACGCTGCAAGCTACCCAAGCAACAGCCCTGATTCAACCATTTCTGGAGCATCCCGTAGCGCGAGTGCAGTATGCAGCGGCGAGAGCAATGTACCAGTTAACAAAAGAGCCAGTTTATGGTGAACGCCTGGTGCAAGCCTTGCAGGAAAGCGATCTGCAACTGCGCCGGGTAATTTTGTCAGATTTGGGTGCAATAGGTTATCTGCCAGCAGCAGAAGCGATCGCGTCTGCTGCAACCGAAAACAGCTTCAAGCTGATCGCCCTCAAAGGGCTGTTGGAACAGGTACAGACGGGAAATGCCTCGTCTGTAGACCCAGAAGATCCGCGATCGCTATCCAGGGATGCCATCCGGGTAATGACCCTGATGGACGCTTTGTTATAGTCACTGGCTAATAGCTAATACCAGTTAGCCATTAGCCATTAGCTGTTAGCAATTGACAATTAGCAATCCTTCCACTGACCAATGACTGACTCATCCCAAGAACTGATTGATGCTATTGAGCAGGCGAATTCCCCCGAACGTTTAGTAGCATCAGTCCAAGCCTTAGCAGCTACTCGGCAGACCGCAGGGATTTCCACGCTAATTGCCGTTTTGGGCTACAACAACCCAACAGCAGCAGTGGCAGCAGTTGAAGGGCTGATTCAGATAGGGGAAGCAGCAGTGCAGCCGTTGTTGGAACAGCTGGACGATTACAACTACGGAGCCAGGGCTTACGCGATTCGAGCATTAGCTGCGATCGCATCTCCCAGAGCCTTAGATGCCTTAGTCGCAGCAGCCACCGACTTTGCGCCCAGCGTCCGCCGCGCCGCCGCCAAAGGGCTAGGGAACTTGCACTGGCACCAGTTAAGTCAAGAACAAATTCCCTCCGCTCAACTCTTAGCACTCTCAACCCTGCTTTCCATCTCTCAAGATCCAGACTGGGCAATTCGCTACGCAGCAGTTGTGGGCTTGCAAGGTCTGGCAACCCAGTTAGAAGTCCGTCAGCCCATCCAAAAACGTCTAGAGGAAATGACTCAAGACCCAGACATAGCTGTTCGCGCCAGAGTTCAGCTAGCTAACCAATTAGTTATTAGTCATTAGTCCTTGGTCAGTGAAGAGTTGGAATGTTAAACGTTCCCTCCTTCAAACGTCTACGGACAGCTAACAACTAACAAGTAACAACTAACAACTAAAAATATGTCAATTCCACTTCTTGAAATTACACCCAAAACCCAGAATCAGCGCGTAGCTGGTTACGAAGTACCCGATGAGGACGACCCGCAGATTTATCGGTTGGTAGATGCAACATCTGACTCCGATATTGATGCCATAATTTGGGCTGGCTATCGGCAAATCTTCAGCGAACATTTGATTTTAGAAAGCTACCGTCAATCCTTCCTAGAATCTCAGCTGCGAAATCGCGCTATTTCCGTGCGCGAGTTTATCCGGGGACTGGGCAAATCAGAAGTTTACCGAAACTTAGTAGCAGAAACTAACTCCAACTATCGGTTAGTTGACATCAGCTTCAAACGGTTTCTCGGACGCGCCACCTACGGCAAAGATGAGCAGATCGCTTGGTCAATTGTAATTGCTTCCAAGGGATTGCATGGTTTTATCGATGCCGTTGTCGATAGCGAAGAATACCGCCAAAACTTCGGTGATGACATCGTACCTTATCAGCGCCGACGGTATAATGAGCGACCATTTAACCTGGTAAACCCCCGCTATAGTGATTACTGGCGCGGTCGTTTGATTGCCCTAGATAATCGTAGCTACCATCAAGCATCACCCCAAAAAGATATGAAATCAGCAGCGGCTCGTCAAGGCATTCCTGATTCTTTCCTAGCAATGGCACGGAGTATTTCTCCCGGCGGAATGAACTACCAGCGATCGCGCGATCGGGCGATTTCTCAAGCTAATAACATGGAACTTCCAGACACGACCCGCAAAGTTGCTAACCCGCAACCTATTGTAGGTCGCACCGAGGTGGCGCTACCCTATCGCTATCTTTACCAAACGCCAAAAGTCTAGAAGCTAATGGCTAATGGTTCATCGCAATTAGCAATACTTCAATTAGCAACCCTTCAACGAACAATTTAACTATGGCAATCCCTCTGCTTGCATATAAACCCTCCTCGCAGAATCAGCGAGTAGTGGGTTACGAAGTGCCGAATGAAGACACTCCTTACATCTATCGCATTGAAGACTGCATTGATGAAACGGACATTGAAGAGTTAATCTGGTCAGCTTATCGTCAGGTTTTCAGCGAACACGAAATCCTCAATTCTTTTCGTCAGGAAACCTTGGAATCTCAACTGAGAAATCGCTCCATTACAGTGCGCGATTTCATCCGTGGTTTGGCGAAAACACCAGGGTTCTACCGCTTGGTTGTGGAGAAAAACTCCAACTATCGAGTCGTAGAAATTTGCCTCAAGCGCATCTTGGGACGTGCGCCTTACAATAAAGATGAAGAAATTGCTTGGTCGATTAAGATTGCTACTCTGGGGCTAGGCGGCTTTATTGATGCCCTCGTAAATAGTGAGGAGTATCAAACTAACTTTGGCGACAATACAGTGCCTTATCAGCGCCGTCGCTTCAAAGACCGTCCCTTTAACTTGGTGACACCCAGCTACGCCGACTACTGGCGCGACAAGGAACAAAGCGATCGCTACAAGTGGGGCGATGTCAACAACTTCTTGGCAATGGCTCGGTCAATCAAGCCGAAAGCTGTAACTAATAATGTTACCGTTAATACGGCTAACATTAAAATTCCCGACATGACGCGGGATAATAAACCTCAAGAGGCACGGGTTTCAATTAATCCATCCGCGAGTTTCCCCGTCCGGTAACACAGATATCTGAATAACTCAGAAGATGTCGTGATACGGGAAAATAAGAAAGTCTCAACTACTTAAAGCAGGAGATTTTTAAATGGCACTGCCATTACTTGAATACAAACCAACAACCCAAAATCAACGGGTCAAAAGCTTTGGAAAGGCGGATCTTAACGAAGATACCCCTTACATTTATCGCCTGGAAGATGCCAATTCTCCGGCAGAAATGCAAGATTTGATTTGGGCAGCTTATCGCCAAATCTTCAGCGAACATGAAATCCTCAGATTCAACCGTCAAATTCAGCTAGAATCTCTGCTGAAAAATGGCAGTATTAATGTGCGCGAATTCATCCGAGGATTGGCGAAATCTGAAGCATTTTACCGCATCGTTGTCTCGGTCAATAATAACTATCGCCTTGTAGACATCTGCCTGAAGCGCTTCTTAGGTCGTCAAGCTTACAACAAAGACGAAGAAATCGCTTGGTCAATTAAAATTGCTACCTTGGGTTTCAGCGGCTTTGTGGATGCCTTGCTTGACAGCCAAGAGTATATCGATGCTTTTGGGGATTTCACCGTTCCCTATCAGCGCAAGCGGATGGAAGGTCGTCCCTTTAACTTGGTGACTCCTCGCTACGGCGAAGACTTCCGCGAAACCGCTGGCACTGTCAAGACCGACTGGCGCTTTACGCTGGAGAAAATCTACACCCGCAAATACCAGGATCAGCAACTACCAGAAGGCGACCCCCGCAAGTACCGCGATATGGCAATTTCAGTCAGCACCAAGCGCAATTACGCTCAAGGCGTGTCAGCGTTTAGTATTGACTACCTGAACAAAGTGCCTAATCGCAACAAACGCTAAGGGTAAGGCGCTAGTTTCTTAAATTACTTGCACCTGCAAGCTTAAATTGTGGCTCTGGTTGCCGCTCATCAGACATTTGGTTGTCAGTTTGAGCGGTAGCCAGAGCCACAAATTTTTTGGAAGGACGCGATCGCTACCCTGAAACTTCATCAGGATTAATACCCATTGAGCGCAATCTTTCTGCCAACTGCTCTACTCTAGCTTGAGCCAATTCTTTTTCTTTTCTCTCCGTTTCAGCTTGTTGCTGCGCTAATTCTCTTTGCGTTTCTAATTCCACATAAGACAAAAATTTCTGTCCATCGGGACGATAGAGTTCTAACGCGCCTGACTCAATTTCAAAGCGTATCCCTAAACGAGGACTCACCCAACCCACCATTGGCTCAATCTCATCGAATCCTTCATCAGAATGCAACCAACCAGCTAAATCGCCGTCATCCGGGTCATAGATATAATATTCTTCAACTCCATAGCGTTCGTAAAACCTGAACTTCCTCAGCATTTCTGCTTTGCGATTCCCAGGTGATAGTATCTCAAAGACAACTTGAGGGGGAATATTATCCTCTAACCACTGTCTGTAAGAACCGCGATCGCCCTTGGGTCTACCAAACACTATCATCACATCAGGTGCTTGGCGAATTTTATTATCTCCCTCGACTGGATACCAGAGCAAATCGCCTGCTACAAAAACACTTTTATCGTCTTTAAATAAAGCATCTATCCCAAGTTTGGTTTTCACAATATAATCAAACTGCTTGGTATTATCAGCCATCGGTTGACCATCGCTGTCTTGGTAAAAAATCTCTTCTTTAGTCAGAATTTGAATTGGTGCAGTCATTGGATATCTCCGTTTTTTCCTGCTAGCATCATGCAAATATTCTTACTGAATGCGATCGCGCACTATCTCTCGTACTTCCACTAAAATTTGCCCCAACATATTCTTGCCACTGGCATCAGCACCACAGCCCCAATAATAATCACCGGGTGCATTTTCAACAATTAACTCATCGCCTGTAGAAAGTAATTCTTCGCGAATGTCGGCATGAGTTTCAAATTTGCGTAGCACGGCTTTTCGCATAATGTCATCTTTTATCTGTTCCCAATCCGAACGGAGAGGACGCGATCGCTCTCGTCCCATTCTTGCCGCATCCTTCGGTGTCTTTACCTGGCGAATTTGGTCGGCGTGGGGTGTGCCAACAAACTTTTGTGCTTGAAAATAATGTTCGCTGGTAGGCCAATAAAACCCATCCAATTCAAAGCAGTGAGGCGAAAAATTGGAGAAACAACCATATTTTTCGCGAGTGCTGTAAAAGTAAATTGTCATTTTAAAAGTAGTTAGCCTAGTGAATCGTGAGCGGCAAAGTCAGAATTAACGACTTAATTATTGCTCATCTATTTTTAGCACCTGTTTTAACAAATTGCGTTCTTCGATAGGAAGCTCTAGCAAGACACGCGGATCGCCTTTTGTCTCCCGATAGCGAACAGCGGCATTGAGAAGACGCAGAGGGATTTGAAATTCTTTACAATCGCTCGTCAGTTCCCGCCACACCTCCAACCATGTCCGCGCTGCTTTGTCGCTAACCATTTCTGACATGAAAGCGGGAATGCTCTCTACAAGTCCTTTCCCCAATGGGGGGAGAACTTCGTGCTTTTTGTAAAGCTCTACTAGGGTTGTAATACGCGATCGCCATATCGCTGCATCGTGCGTGCTGTTGAAAAAGTTACGGATAATTGCCTTTGTATCTCCCGTGTCTGGTTCATCCGCATGGGCAAAGCGATTGAGCGCATCGCCCAACGCTGCAATGCCTTCATCCCATCGGTTTAGCGGTAGTAACAACTCAGCACGGCTGAAAAAAACAAATGAAGATTGATCGCCAAGTGCGATCGCCTTATCCCAGGATGCTAGGGCTTCATCGTAGCGTTCTAGTTTGCTTAGCACCCAGCCTCTGTAGCGCCAAGCTGGGGCATATTTTGGCGCAAGCTTAATTGCCTGGTCGTATGATGCTAAGGCTTGATCATAACGTTCGAGTTGACCCAGCGCCACACCTCGGCTGATCCAAACTGGCGCATATTTCGAGGCAAGCTCAATCAACTGTTTGACTAATACCTCGTTTCGGTCTCTCTGAGCTTGCGAATTGTGGGGGTCAAGCTCCAGAACTTTGTTAAAAGATGCCAATGCTTGATCATAGCGCCCTAGGACGTTCAGCGTTACGCCTCGAAAACCCCAAGCCTCCACATTATCTGGATGCAACTCAATTACTTTGTCGAAGGACATTAATGCTTTGTTGTGGTATTTGAGTAAAAACTCACAGAATCCCTGTACGAACAAATCTTCTATATCACCGCGAATTGCTACCAATTTCTCTGCTACTTGCAGGGCTTTAGTAAGGTCTTTACGCTCAACATGAGCTTTATACTCATTAACGTATCCTGCTACGCACTGATTTTCTCTTTCTGCTTCAATCGCCTGTAGCGCCAAAAGTACATATTGTCGCTCAAGGACAGCATCAGCCGAGAGCATCTCTAATCGCCGTTCTAACTCCGTCTGCGTGTACCAGAGGCGCAAAAAGTCCACAAATAACCGTATCGGCTCACCCCGTTGCTTCTTGACTTCAAGGCAAAAGCGCATCAGCGGTTCGCGGATTTCATAATATGACTCGCGTCCAACAGGTTCGGAACTAACGTAGCCCATTTCTAAGAGTTTCTTGAGTTGGCTGGATGTTGTCTGATGAGTTATAAAACAGCGTTGAGCAATTTCTTTGACGGTGACAGCTTGGCGGCGATCGCATAACACATCAACAATCTTGCGCTGCTGCGGCGAGAGACACTTCATCCGTTCCTGGTAGTAAGGCGTTAGATCATCCAACATTGCCATAAACGCTTCCACCAGTTCATCAAGCGACTTGCGGGTGAGGAACGCGGAGAAAATAATATAGACGCGAGGACTTCCACCAGAAAGGTAATGGACAGCTTCGATGCGATCGCGTCCGGTTGGGGTTTGGATAAAAGATTCTAGATCGCGATCGCCCTCCAGTTTTGCCACATTCGTCAATAGCTGCACCGCTTCATCCAATGTCAGGGCTTTCAAATAGCGGACGCGGAAGAAACCATAGAAGGGCGAAGTCTGAAGTTTGACTCCATTAAATAAGCTCTGAGCTGTCGCCAAAATTGTGCAAAAGGCATTTTCTTGCAGGTATGCACGCAGTTGTTTTTGCCCTTCGTCATCCAACCCCGCAAACACCTCATCCAGGTTTTCCATCAGAAGGAGCAGCGTCCGATTCCCGATGACTTCTTTGAGTAATGCAGCTGCTACACGCTCAGCATCCTCAGCTGGTAATTCGTAAAGCGATTCAACACGCTCAACCAGTTGGGCATCCTCATACTCTTTGTGCAATGCTCGAAAGATACGCAGTAGCAAGTCTAGAAAAGATGTGACACCCCATTCGTCCTCTCGTAACCATGCGATGAGGAGGCGATTTTGTAGGTCATCCATCTTGCGGATGCGATGATAAACCAGTGAAATAAAGTGCGTTTTACCAATACCACGCGGTCCGATCAGTAGCGTGTAATGCTTTGATGGAGTTGTTGCACTTTCGCGGATAAGTTCAACTAGCTGCTGTGCTAGCTTATGACGTTGGACAAAGATATTTTCTAACGCTTCGGGCGTCATCAAACTAGGGGTGAAGCGAGACAGGTATGTTACTTTCATACTGCTTAACACCTCTGCATCTGCCACCAACGTTGAATCAAAGGAAAGCGAAAGTAATAGCCTTCAGGTTGCAGGCTAATGTAGTGATCTTGCTGAATTAGTGTCAGTACATCCCTTGCTCTTTCACGATCTGCGTTACTCAGCTGAGACTGAAGTCTGTTAAACAGTTCATCAAATGGCAGTGGTTGATTAGTAACTGCCAAAATATCCAGCAGGTTCAGCACCAGCTGTTTTTCGTCGTTGGCGTAGTAGGTGTCAATTCTCTCGCGGTAGTAACGCAAATCCCAAGGATCTTGTGCATCAATAAGATAAGAGTTGACAACCTCATCGACCATTGCAATATTCACTGTGTCATCCTCTTGTACCAGATGGTCAACAATGTGATGAATAAAGTAGGGGATGCCATCTACAGCAGTTGCGATCGCTTGCGCTGTTGCCTGTAAGTTGTCCGTCTGGATACTTTCTCCCTCTAGCAATCGCCGCGCTAATTCCTGAGCGTCAGCAGGTGACAGTGGCGGCACGTCTACAGTTTTCATATCGTTTGTTGGACGGTTGGCATACCCTGCTCTTTTGAGGGAAGTGAGGACGTTGTGTAAGCCAATCGAGCCTGTATAGACCATCCGCAACTCCGAGTGCGTCTGACGCAGCGATCGCAGCGTGTCTAGAATTTCCATTGCCGCACTCTCGCCTTCTCTCTTCTTAATGTTGTCGAGCATCAACGGCATTTCATCCCAAAAGAAAATTACCGTGCTGTCTTGATGCTCCACTAAGTCTTCTATGGTTTTAGAGAGCAGGGTTTTCCACTGCTCGGCAACATTATCAGGAAACTTAACCACGCCACCTATCTCAAAACCTGTCAGGTTTTCCAGCCATTGCCTCGCTTTCGCCGCCGTCCGTTTTGAACCACTTAAATAGCCCTCCACATCCTCAAAGATAGTCTGGGCAAATTCCAATGGCGATCGCACTTTTTCCAGGTCGCGATAAACAGGTAACTTGTTCGCTGGAGCCTCCGCTCTCATCTTCTTAAGAATGCTGGTTTTCCCCATACGCCGCTCTGCGCTGAGGACGAGGCTCTGTCGCTCCAAACTACGCCACAAGCTCTCAATCAGTCTATCCCGTCCAAAAACCTCAGATGGAGCGATTTCTCCCCCTGGATTGGCTCTCATTTATCAGCCTTAGATTTACGTTGATTATATTGTACGTCACGCATGACGTATATTTGATAGAAATAGTAAGGGAACAGCCAGATCGCGTAGTATTTTTCGCACTTCATTAATGACTTAACTAACCCAAACTTCTTTAAACATGGTCTAATTCAAAAATATTTTCCCACGCTGAAAATATTCTCAGGCAATTTCTACCTTCATTTTTAGCTTTATAAAGCGCTTGATCCGCTTGATGTAATAGTTCTTTAGAGTCAACTAAATTTACTGCACTGGCGATCGCGCCGCCGATACTGATAGTAATTGATAAAACTAGGTCGTCAGAAATTTTGAAGGGAGCGTTAGCTACACATCCACGCAAAGATTCGCCATATTCTAAAGCAGCTTGCATACTTAAACCCAGCGTGATGCAGACAAACTCTTCGCCACCATAGCGATACAGCAAACTTGAAGGGCGGGAAGAAGATTGTAATCTGGCAGCGATCGCTTGCAGCACACAGTCTCCCACCGTGTGGCCATAAGTATCATTAATTCGCTTAAAATGATCTACATCGAGCAGAAATAAACACAAATAGCGATAGCGAGTATTGGCATCGCGGTTGCCTACCTGTCGCAGCATATGAGGCAATGCTTGATCCATTGCGCGACGATTCAACACACCCGTTAGCTGATCTGTCAAAGAGAGAGATTCTAATAATTCAGTCCGCGCCGTCAGTTGCTGATTCACTTGTCTGAGTGCCTGATTAGTTTCGCTCAATTCTTGCGTTAACCGTTGCAACCGCAATCCAGCTCCCACTCTTGCCCGCAATTCACTCATATCAATCGGCTTTGGTAGATACTCATCTGCTCCTGTATCTAAACCCTCAACTCTGTCTTTTATATCGCCACGAATCGTTAGTAAAATAAAAAATGCTAGCGATAATTCTGGATCGGATTTGACCTGGCGACACACTTCCAGTCCATTTATTACTGGCATCATCCAATCGCAGATAATTAGATGAGGGCGTTCTGAGTGTGCTTTCATTAATCCCTCTTCACCATCACTGGCTACCGTGACCTCATGGCCCATGAGCTGAAGAGAATTCTTTATTACTAATCGAACGCTCGGATCGTCATCAATAATTAAAATTCTTGCCATAGAGCCGACCTGCATCCTTACAGTTTTATCGGCAGAAATAATTAATGGAGTTTCAGGATCCATATTTTCGCACTCAATTATTTTATCCAAAAAAGATTGGATACGTTGCAAATAATTTTCTATTTTGTGCAATAACTGACTAGCTGCCTCTGGCATTTCTTGTTGAGCTTGAAGTTCTAACTGTCCAGCTAGAAATTGCAGGTGTTTGACACCTACATTCGCACTGGCACCCCTAATTTGATGAGCCTTATGCGCTATAGTTACAAAATCATTGGCAAATATTGCTGTTTTTACAGTTACTAAATTATCTTGGGTGTCTTGCACAAAGGCTTGTAATATTTCTCTCTGCAATACCCTATCGCCAAGAGCTATATCGTTTAATCGGTTTAAATCCACCAACAGATTTGCGTTTGACTCATCTGTGACGATCGCAGCTGTAGGGATATCTTTAATTGGTGGTAATTGGAATGCCAACTCTTGTTTATTTTTTAAAATTACCTCAATCCAAGTTTCTAACTTGGCTGCTAATTCTTCCTCACTAACAGGCTTAATTAGGCAATCATCCATGCCAACACTCAGACATTTTGTTCGGTTGGCTGTCGTTCCATTCGCAGTCATAGCGATCGCAATTATCTTTCGCTTCGCACCTTCTAAATGACGAATCCTTTTAGTCGTTTCATAACCGTCTAGCACTGGCATCTGACAATCGATTAGTACAAGCTCATAATTAACTTGTGATATCATCCATAAGGCTTCTTGACCATTCGCGGCTACATTGGCTTCATAGCCTAACTTTTTTAACTGTTTTAGGACAACCTTTCGGCTCACAAGGCTATCTTCTACTAACAGAATTTTTATGGCTGTATGCTTTGTCATATAAATGTTTAAGAATTTAACTCTTGATATGGGCAATATGCCGATAGGGACTGTATAATATTTTACATAAAGTAGCAGAGTTTAATATTTATTATTGCGGTTAATTTATTAAGTTACCTGTTTTTGCTCCGCGTGTAGAAACTTGGCATCTAACGTTTCTTTACTAGCATGGCAAAAAAATTAATTTTTAGAATAAATTTCTATGGCACCTACATCTACACTATTTTTATATAGATTAAAAGTAAGATGCCCATGAACTTTGCTGGCAACAAAGGATGGAAGAGCATAAGAACACTCTTTGCCCTTATCCCATTTTGGATTTTAGATTTGGCTCCCAGTGAAGGAGTTTCTTGGAATCCGATGATTTTAGATTTTGAAAGTGCTACCAGTAGCTAGTTTCAGAAATTAAAGTGTTGCACGGATCACAGCAAGTGGTATTACCCCTCTTCTTGTAAAGCAACATAAGTGCTTCCTTATTCATACTAGACTCAGCATCAAGATAGACATCCAAACGCGATCGCGCAGAACAAAACATGAAAATCTCTTTTCTCCGACTCTCACCCCCTGCCAAGAACTCTCCCTAATCAGACCGCCAAACTCAAGCGCCCCAAATTTTAAGATTGAAGTTTCCGTTTATTAGGTATTTTTATGGGGGATTAGGAGCTAAAAAATAGGAAACAGCCCGCTTGAAGGTGCTATTACGTAGCTTTTCTGAGGGCGGTCGCTCTTTATTTCAGTAACTTTATAATATCGCGCGTTTTCACTACACCAGTACCAATGAAGATTCCATCATCACAGCAAGAGAAATGAAAGCACCTTTACCAGATAACGAACAAGAACGGATAGAAGCGCTGCGGCAGTATGAAATCCTCGACACAGAGGCAGAACAAGCATTTGACGATCTGACACGGTTAGCGGCATACATCTGCGGCACACCAATTGCTGTAGTTAGCTTAGTTGATACAGATCGGCAGTGGTTTAAATCAAAAGTTGGTCTAGCAGCACCAGAAACTTCCCGCGATATTGCATTTTGCGCCCATGCCATCCTGCAAACCGAACTATTCGTGATTCAGGATGCAACCCGCGACTCGCGGTTTGCTGATAATCCCCTAGTGACCAACGACCCCAACATCAGATTTTACGCAGGTACTAATCTGACAACACCAGAGGGATTGCCAATAGGAACCTTATGTGTAATAGACTCTGTACCGCGAGATTTGAGTCCCGAACAGAGGCTGGCATTAGAAGCGTTGGGTCGCCAAGTAATGACGCAGATAAACTTGCGGCGAAATAATCGCGATTTGGTACAGCTACAGCAGCAGTTGCGTAAGAGTAAGGAACGCTACGAGGTATCAGTCCAAGGTTCCAGAGACGGATTATGGGATTGGGATATTGAAACTAATCAAGTTTATTTCTCGCCGGCTTGGAAAAGTATGCTGGGTTTTGCAGAGCATGAAATCGAAAATAATTTTTCTGAGTGGGAAGCACGCCTGCACCCAGAAGATCGCGATCGCGCTCTTGCAACCATTCAAGCTCATTTCGAGGGCTTAACACCATATTACGAATTAGAACACCGCTTGCTGCATAAAGATGGCACCTATCGCTGGATTCTAGCTCGTGCATTATTGCTAAGAGATGCCAACGGCAAACCCTCCCGTATGGCGGGTTCCCATACCAATATTACTGAGCGCAAGCAGTCGCAGGACAAGTTGCGAAAAAGCGAAGAGTCTTTCCGGTTATTGGTAGATGGAGTTAAAGATTACGCAATTTATATGCTCGACACCACCGGACACATCGTCAGTTGGAATGCGGGAGCAGAACGTATTAGTGGTTTTAGCGCCGAAGAAGCCATTGGTAAGCACGTTAGTTTTCTTTATGAGCCTGGAGAAAACCAGCAAAGTAAAGTACAACAAGAATTAGAGATAGCGATCGCCAACGGTCGTTTTGAAACAGAAGGCTGGCGCATCCGGAAAGATAGAACGCGGTTTTGGGCAAATGTTGTAGTCACCCCATTACACGATCCAGCAGGACTTGTGTGCGGCTTCTCCAAAGTGACGCGAGACGTCAGCGAGAGAAAACGCCAAGAAGAATCACTGGCTCTAAACGCCCGGCTTGCCAACTTTCGCGCCGATATCGATTCTGCCCTCGCTCAGAGCGACACGTTTGCAGGCATTTTGCAGCGCTCTAGCGAAGCAATGGTACAGCATCTGGATGCAGCCTCAGCTCGGATCTGGACACTGAATCGGGAAGAAAACGTCCTGAAATTGCAAGCCAGTGCCGGGATAGACGTACAAATTGATAGTTTCTCTAGCCGTGTTATTGTTGGCAAATCACAAATAGGCGCGATCGCTAAAAGTGGCAAACCCTACTTAACCAATTACGTCATCCACGACCCTCTTCTAGGCGATCAAGATTGGGCAATTCAGGAGGGAATAGTCGCCTTTGCTGGATATCCCCTCATAATCACAGGAACTCTGGTGGGCGTGCTGGCAATGTTTTCCCGCCAACCGCTCAGCGAATTTGTTCTCAAAGCCTTGGAATTTGCCGCTGACGAGATTGCACTGTGGATAGAGCGCAAACAAGCACAAGAAGAAGCCAGGCGGCAGAATTTGCGAAGTCAAATCTTCGCCGAAATCACCCTAAAAATCCGCCAGTCCTTACAACTAGAAGAAATTCTCCAAACCACAGTCAGCGAAGTGCGAAAATGCCTGCAAGCCGACCGTGTAGTGATTTATCGGATTTGGGCAGATAAAACTGGAAAAGTCGTAACCGAGGACGTAGTTGCTGGCTGCTCTGCGATCTTGGGGCAAGATATCGCCGACAATTGCTTTCAAGCAGATTACTACCCTTTATACCGTCAGGGAAGAATTCGCGCGATCGCAGACCTAGAAGATTCTGACATTCAACCTTGCCATCTCGAACTACTGCAAAAATTTCAAGTCAAAGCCAATCTTGTCGTACCCATCTTGCAAAAAGATGAACTCTGGGGACTGCTAATTGCCCACCAGTGCGCCCGCCCCCGAAAATGGTCTAGCTTTGAAATTGATCTTTTGCAACAACTAGCCGACCAACTTAGCATTGCCCTAGCTCAGTCCCAACTCTTAGAAGAAGAAACCCGCCAACGTCAAGAGCTAGAAATCGCCCGTCGGCAAGCCGAATTAGCAAGTCATGCCAAAAGTACCTTTTTGGCAAATATGAGCCACGAAATCCGCACCCCCATGAACGCCGTCCTGGGAATGACCGGACTGCTTTTAGAAACCCCCTTGAACCCAGAACAAAAGGATTTTGTGGAAACGATTCGCATCAGCGGAGATGCGCTTTTGTGCTTAATTAACGAAATTTTGGACTTGTCTAAACTGGAGGCTGGCGAGATGGATCTTGAAGTTTTAGACTTTGACCTTTCCACCTGTGTCGAAGAAGTATTAGACTTACTCGCTCCCCAAGCCCATGCTAAGGAGTTGGAAATTGCCGCCTTAATCTACCGCAATGTTCCCACCCAACTTCAGGGCGATGTCGGTCGTCTGCGGCAAATTCTCACCAACCTGATTGGCAACAGCATTAAGTTTACCAGCATCGGGGAAATAGTCGTGCGGGCAGAACTCCAATCAGAAGCCCCCACCTCAGCCACCATCCGCTTTTCTGTAACCGATACCGGAATTGGCATTGCAACAGAAGACCAGAACGAACTGTTTCAGCCCTTTTCTCAGGTAGACTCCTCCGCCACCCGCAAGTATGGCGGTACTGGCTTGGGGTTAGCCATTTGCAAACAGCTTGTTACCCTCATGGGAGGAGAAATTGGGGTTGAGAGTCAGCCTGGAGGAGGCAGCAAGTTTTGGTTTACCATTCCCTTCACAACCCAGAGTAAACCAATCGCAACCGCTTCATCTCCTACAAGTCTTATGGGGCGGCGGCTGTTAGTCGTGGATGACAATGCCACTAACCGCAAAGTTGTTCGCTCCCAAGCAGCGAACTGGGGTATGCAAGTAGATGAGGCGGATGGTGCAGCTACCGCCATCAAAGCTTTGCAGGAGTCTGTGGAATGGGGAATGCCCTATGACGTTGCTGTGATTGATATGCAGATGCCTGTAATTGACGGCATCACCTTGGGAGAACGAATCAAAGCAAATCCCACCTTCGCTAAATTACCCTTAATTATGCTGACTTCCGCTGACGGGCGGGGAGAGGCACAACGGGCAACAAAAGCAGGATTTGCCGCCCATTTGATTAAGCCAGTCAAGCCATCTCGTTTATTAGATATCATCCTAAACATCTTAGGGAAGCAAGAGGTCGCGGCTACACAGTTATTAGTTAATGACCAAGCACTAAAAACTCCGGACTTTCCTACAACAGATCATAAACAACTGGCAATAGGGGCGCACAGTAGTGCGTCTCTACCAAGGAACAACAAACAAGGGACAACAGAAAAAAAATTAAGAATTCTCCTAGCTGAGGACAATCTGATTAATCAAAAAGTGGCACTCAAGCAGCTAGGAACTTTAGGTTACGAAGCTGATGTTGCTGCCAATGGTCAAGAAGTCTTGGATTTATTAGAAAAAATTCCCTACGACTTAATTTTGATGGACTGCCAAATGCCCGTCCTTGACGGTTATGAGGCAACGCGAGAGATTCGGCGGCGGCAACAAAATGGTTTTCGCCGCACTGCGATCATTGCTCTGACGGCTAACGCGATGAAGCAAGACCGAGAACGGTGTCTCGATGCTGGGATGGATGACTATCTCAGCAAGCCTGTATCGCGGGAACAGTTAGCCGGACGGCTTGAGCATTGGAAACAAGAGATTTTTCAGAAGGTAAATCCCAGCAATGCGGATGTTGTTACACCTGAAAAAAGTGAAAATTTGCCAAATTTGATTGACTGGGAGCATTTACATCATCTCTCTGAGGGTAGCGAGGAGTTTGAGATGGAACTTTTGCAAATGTTCGTTGAGGAAGTTCAGAGCCATATAGAGATCGGGAAAAGAGCGATCGCTATTAATGACTTTACCAGCATTCAGCAAGAAGCCCACCACATCAAAGGTGCCAGCGCTAACGTCGGCGTAAAACAGATGCGGCTTTGTGCAGAAAAGCTGGAACAACTAGCTTTCCAGAAACAGATTCAGGAAGCGGCTGACACAGCATCCGAGTTGGAAACATTGTTGTGGCACCTTCAATCGCTTGTGGATGCAAAACTGAAATCAAGTTTTTGATATTTTATCGTCATGAATTATCAAAAATTTAATGAGAGCATCGAACTGGAATTTCAATCCAAAACTCAGTTCCTTGCTCTAGTTCTGAAAAACACTTCAACACTCCACCATGCTTTTCAATAACAATTTGGTAGCTGATAGATAGTCCCAAACCTGTACCTTGACCAACTGGCTTAGTCGTGAAGAAAGGGTCAAAAAGACGGTTTTTAACATCTTCCGTCATTCCTAGCCCATTGTCTTTTATTTTTATTACCACCCGTTCAGCGTTCAAAACCTCAGTCTGAATCCAGATAGTAGGCGGTTGTCTGTTGTCTGTTGTCCGTTGTTCCTTGCTGGAGGACTGAAAGCAGACAACTGAAGCTTCCACAGCATCAATCGCATTATTGAGAATATTCATAAATACCTGGTTCATCTGTCCAGCATAACAATCTATGCTAGGCAAATTGCCATACTCTTTAATGACTTGAATCGCCGGATGTCCGGCTTTCTCTTTCAGCCGATTCTGTAAAATTAATAAAGTGCTATCTAATCCTTCGTGAATGTCAACTATCTTCATTTCCGCTTCATCCAAGCGGGAAAAGTTGCGTAGAGATAGAACAATTTGGCGAATGCGGTCAGCTCCCATTTTCATCGAAGACAGCATCTTGGGTAAATCTTCCATGAGAAATTCAAGGTCGATAATTTCAATTTCCTCTTGGATCTCAGGAACAGGATGCGGATAGTGCTTGGCATACAGTTGCAGGAGATTTAGCAAATCTTGAGCATATTGATTGGCGTGAACCAGATTACCGTAGATGAAGTTGACAGGATTGTTAACTTCATGGGCCACACCAGCAACCAATTGACCCAGACTGGACATTTTTTCAGTTTGAATTAATTGACCTTGTGTACGTTGCAATTTTTGCAAGGTTTGTTCCAACTGGTTTGTTTTTTCTCTCAACTGGCTTTCCGATTTTTGCATTGCTTCTTCGGCAAGTTTGCGCTCGGTAATATCAGTAGAAATACCGCAGACTGCATATGCAAAACCAGCAGAATCATATAAAGGAAATTTGAGTGAAACGTAGGTATGTAAGCCGTCTTTGTGAACGATATTTTCTTCCCAGGAAATTTCACTTCCAGCTTTCAATACTTCTTGATCATTTGCTCTAACTATATCAGCTGCCTCTTTGTCAATTAGATTGTAGTCAGTCTTACCTTTTATCTGCTCTCTGGTGATGTTGGATAAGGTTTCAAATCGGCTGTTAATCAGAGTATATTTGCCCTCAGTGTCTTTAACGTAAATAACTGCTGTGGAGTTATCGATAATATCTTGTAGCTGCTTTTGGCTCTCCCGCAGTGCTTGCTCCGAATGCTTACGGCTAGTGATTTCAGTATTCAAACCAGCTATACGATAAGGCTTTCCGAGTGCATCTCGAAACAAGCTGCCGCGAGAAATAACCCACCGATAAGAGCCATCTTTGTGTCGTAAGCGGTGTTCTGATTCGTAATAAGGATTTATTCCATCAAAATGAGCTTGGAGGGTGGCTAATACCCGTTCGCAATCGTCGGGATGTAGGCTTTTTTTCCACTCGTCAAAGTTATTGGGAAATTCATGTTCCAAGAAGCCAAGCATACTTTTCCAAGAATCCGAAAAAAAGACTTGGTTGGTTTCGAGATTCCAGTCCCACACTCCATCTTTAGACCCTATAACAGCCAGCTCCAAACGCTCTTTGTCTTCAGGTGATAATGGTTCCCTTTTTTTGGGTGCTATAATTTCACCTTCTAATTTTTTATGCGGCAATAGCTCATTTGTAAGATTTGTCATTAGGAACTCCAGCTCAGCTTTTGTTATCAGTTGGGACTATTTTGTATCAGTTGATACCGCAAACTTTAATTAAAATCTGTTCTTATTGCTAATAAAAAAGAGGTAATTGTTATTGATATGAAAGTTAAGCGATCGCTTACTCACTCATTGGGCTGAACTTGTTTGGATAAACAAGTGACAGAATCATATTTATTGTCATGCCATCAACGTACAAAAGTTTGGGGCGGCTATATTTTATATGTGCTATGAATGTGGCACTCTAAAATTAGGAATACCTGGATATTAGTGCATTATTATATCTAAATATGTCTTTTTTGGCAATATAAATATTACTAAATTCTGGAAGCTGCCTGGGGAAAAATTGCCGCATCATTCACTATTTAATTCCTCAAGTTAGGTCTTTATTTAGAATTCCCAAAATGAAGAGAGCGATCGCTATCCCAAAGAATAATTTTATAAATTGCATAAAAAATAGGAAGCAATGCAATCGCTTCCCCTTCTCTCAGTATTACTACTGAATTATAAAATTGTGTGAATAGAATTTAAGAAAAAGAAACGCGGTAAAGTCCATCTAAGAAAGCTATGATGGCGAGACGCATCTCTTGTGCGCCTCGCCATACAGCTTCTAACTTTTCTCCGGAAGTCGGTACTAAACGAGCAAGTTCAACAACTTCTCCAACATGATCGACTTCAAGTTCTTCGTGGAGGGTAATCCAAGTCAGCTTCTCAGATGCGATCGCATTTTGTCTACGAATTTCCTGTCCCAAACATTGATCAATTTGCAGTGCGCTGACTTCACTAGCAATAAACCCCCCAAGTCCTTCGTAAGGATCTTGGATGAAGAAAAGCTTTTCACCGCGTTGACCGAATTCGCGACCAGGTGCCAGAAGTTCTTCAGTATAATCAGCTAAACGCCAAGGTTCCAGACCATCAACCATACGCTGTAGCATCACGCTGTGAATACGAGAAAAGTCTCCTTCGCCAAGTTCTTCGTTCAACTGTTTGGCAATGATACTACGCATATAATTGTCATCTATCCGAGCAGCCAAATTTGCAAGCCAACGCACGAAATTTTTGGATACTCCCCCTTCTACATTCATATTCGTGGTGAAGATCCAAATCGCAGTAAGATTGACTGGTTCTTGCTTAAGCCTTTGGAAAAGCGGGTGTTCCGCAAGAGTTTGCTGTTCGTAAAGACGAACAATTTCTTCTGCTGGAGGTAAGGTGCGCTCTAGTATTTGCATTATTTACCCTGACAATAGGACCTGGAATTTGACAACGAGCAAACTTCAAGGCTTAGTCAAAATTTCCACACAGTCTCTTAAACTTATGTAGTTTTAGATTGCCCGTATCTTTATAATTACTTTGTATTAGAGTTATGTCATCCGAAATTTCACTGAGAGTAAATTTATTGATATTAATTACTGACAGTGCAAATAATCTCAGTAATATTCCTTAATGTGGGCTTAATGTGGGGCGATCGCACTAATTAATGGGAGCATAGCGTTTTTGCAAATATAAGCGCACAGGCTAGAAGCCTGCGGCTAAACAAACAAAGCGTTTGCGTTGGTAGGCTTTGTTTGTTTAGCCGCGACTTTACTCTTCGGACATTTTTACAAAAGTGCGATGCTTCCCTATTTAATCGCGTAGCGCTCCTTTTTTAGCCTGCTTAACCCAGACAATTTGTCTGCCTTGCGATATTGTAAAAAGCTGTACATCGTACACCCTTACACGATTAAGCAATTAATACTGTTCACGAGAAGCTAAAAAGCAAAAACCTGCGTAGGTTGGAGAGCCATAATAAAAGCGAGTGAAACAGAAAATTTCAATCAGGCGCTCCAACTTAACTGTGCTTACCTGGATAATTTACCCGCCATCTAATGTTTGTGGAAAAGTGAGATAATCCTAAATTGGTAGTCCTGCATAGTAATGATAACGCCAGTTTTTCATTCTATAGATAAACTGGCGTTATATTCATGAATAAAATACCAAATAGCTCCTATATGATTGGAGAGTTTTTTAGAGAACGAAAGAGTTTTTCTTACCAAACG